>JAEERM010000091.1 GCA_016285835.1 Fibrobacter sp. | reverse complement strand
CTTGTGGACAAAGTTGAGAGTCTTGTCTAATGGGCTTGTTTTCTGCAATAAAGAAAGGGCTATCCAAGACCCGTGACGCCCTGGTGGGCGAACTCAAGGGTATTGTCGGCGCCGGTAAGATTACCGACGACACCTTGGAAGAACTTGAAGAACATTTGATCAAGGCGGACGTAGGTGTAGAAGCTGCGTTCCTTTTGACCGACGCACTGCGCGAGAATGCGCTTGGCAAATCGCTGACGACAGAGCAGGTGCTCGACATTATGCGCGACGAAGCCGAACGCCTCCTCAAGGACCCGCCGCCATTCGAACTCAAGGGCAAACCGCATGTGGTACTTGTCATCGGCGTGAATGGCGCTGGCAAGACGACCACCATCGGTAAACTTGCCGCCCGTTGGATAAACGAGGGCAAGAAGGTGATGATTGCCGCATGCGATACGTTCCGTGCAGCAGCGATTGACCAGTTGGAAACGTGGGCACAGCGTAGCGGTGCCGAGTTCGTGAAACACCAGGAAGGCAGCGACCCGGCTGCAGTTGCCTACGATGCCTGCCAGGCCGCCGTGGCCCGTGACTGCGACATCCTCATTGTTGATACGGCTGGCCGCCTCCATAACAAGGACTACCTGATGGAAGAACTCAAGAAGATAGTCCGCGTGATGAAAAAGGTGAATCCGGAATTCCCGCAAGATATATGGCTTGTAATTGATGGAAACACCGGACAGAACACCATCAACCAGACGAAGATTTTCAACCAGAGTTTCCCGCTGACCGGCCTTGTGGTGACCAAACTCGATGGTACGGCGCGTGGCGGTTCGGTCCTTTCTATCACGAGTTCGCTCCAGATTCCTATCCGCTGGGTGGGCATGGGTGAGCAGATTGACCAGCTCGTGGAATTTGACAAGCGTGAATATATAGACGGCCTTTTCGAGAACGCGCTCGAAGAGTCGAAGTAGGCAGAAGGGTTCCCGTGGTGCGGTTTGGGCGAAATAGTGCGGGACAGGCTTGCTTGGCGCTACTCCTTTGTGCGCTTGGGTTGGTGTTGTCCGCCTGTGACGATGGAGCCCCTTCTGTAGATTCCAAACTTGTATACACGTATGTCGACATTCGTGTCATGGAGCAGTCTCTTGGGACCGAGACTCCAGAGGCGCGGCTCGCTCGCAAGGATATTATTGAAAAGCATGGTTATACGCTGGAGTCCTACAAGGCGGCAATTGACGGAGTTTTAGAAGACGATGTTCTTTGGGTCCCGTTTGAACAGGCTGTCGTCCGCCATATCGACTCCTTGCTCGGCAATCCGCTTGAGCCGCTGGGAAAGAAGGGAAAGAAAAAATGAGGATAGTCCTTTTGTTGCTCCTGGCCGTCTGTTGCGCCTTTGCTGCACCTTTGAAAAAAGACAAGGAAGTCCATTGGCTTTCTTATACAGAAGGGTTGAAAAAAGCCGTAAAGGAATCGAAGCTTGTATTCGTGTCGATTTATGCTGACTGGTGTATTCCTTGCCATATCATGGACAAAAATGTGTATTCCGACCCTGACGTGGCGACACTTTTGAATTCCCGGTTCATCCCTGTGAAGTTGAATGCCGAATCGCAGGACACGATTATGTGTGATGGTCAGGCCAAAATTGCAGAACGATGCTATTTTGATGTATGGAATTTGTCCGCAGTCCCGTCTTACGTGCTGGTCGCCCCGAAGGGCATGAGTATCTTGACCCTCACGCAGTCGTTGGATGTTGATGACATGATGGTTTTGCTGAATCAAATTTTGATAAAAGAGAAAGAATGGATAGCTCGGTGATGGAACAGGTCTATTTCGTTGCGCAGGTCGGTTTTTGGGTTTCTCTTGCCCTCCTGGTGCTTTGCTATGCGCTGTTCCCGATAACGCTCCCGTTTGTCAGCGAGATTTTCAAGCGTAGGCATAAGCCGCAGCCGTCAGGGCAACCCTTCTTGCCGACGGTTTCCATATTGGTTTCTGCCTATAACGAAGAAGGAGTCATCGAGCGTAAGATTCACAACATCCTCTCTATAGATTATCCCAAGGACAAGTTGCAGGTGCTCATTGGTGACGATGGCTCTGCAGACAGGACCGCAGAAATTGTCGCAAGCTATGCGGACCAGGGCATTACTCTGGTGAAGGCTCCCAAGAATGCGGGCAAGGCCGCCATGCTGAACCGGTTGCACAAGCACGCTACCGGGGATATCCTTGTATTTTGCGATGCGAATACGATGTTCTTCCCCAATGCGGTGCGCAAACTGGTTGGCCCCTTTATCGACAAGAAGATGGGTTGCGTATGCGGTCACTTGATTCTATCGGACCGGAGCGGCAGTGTCCTCGGCAGGGGCGAAAGTTCTTACTGGGATCTGGAATCCGAGATGAAAAAATTCGAAGGCGCCTTGGATTTGCTGATAGGCGGTAATGGCGCTCTTTATGCTATTCGCAGGGAACTTTATACGGAACTTCCGGTAAAGAAGAGCGTCATGGACGACTTCTACATCACGACGAAAATTTTGCAGAAAGGCTATTACAGCACGTTCGTGGGTAGCGCCATCGGTACGGAACAGACTTCGAAGGAGTCCGCCGGTGAATACCGACGTAAGGTCCGTATCGGCCGTGCCAACTTCAATTATTTGCTTTCTTACCTCCCGCTGTTGAACCCGTTCCGCCCATTGCGTGCGTACTTGTTCTTCTGCCACAAGGTGGTGCGCTGGTTTTCTCCCCATATTTTTGTTTTGCTGGCTCTGTGTAATGCAATCTTGTTGCCGAAGGGACTGTTCTACCAGGTGTTCTTTGGCGTGACGGTTTTCTGTGTCATTGTGGGCGTATCGCGGATGGTGCCCCATGCTTATTATTTCTTGATGATGAACGTGGCTATGCTTAAGGGATTTTTCCTTTCGTTCACACGGGAAAAGAGTGGCGGATGGGCTCGTGAGGCCCGTGGAGACGATGACGCATAGGAGCCGATATGAAGCGTTTGTTTGCAATCCTGTTTGTCTGTGCCCTGACGTTTTTTGCGCCGAGGGCGAACGCGTTCACCATGGATGTCCAGGGCGGCATCGTGAATGCGGTGAGCGACCTTACGTCGTTCAACCTGAACGTGTTCGGGCATATATGGTACCCCATCGACCAGATGGTCTTCTTTGGTATCGGTGGTGGCTACAACGAATTGGACAACGTTGGCTATATTCCCGTGATGGCGTCGGCATGGATCCGCCTGCCGATTGGTGGGCAGACGCTGCCTGTGGCGACCGGTGATATCGGTTATGCTTTTGGTGACGACAGCCAGATGATTTGGCGCGCCGGTGGCGGCTTTGATATCAAGAACGGGGATTATTCTTCCATCTTGTTGATGGGCGGCTACCAGTTCCTCGAAGATCGCGGCAAAGGATACGTTTATCTGCAAGCCGGAATCTTGGTGGAATTGTAGTTAGGGATTAGGATCTAGGGGCTAGGATCTAGGGGCTAGGATCTAGCCTTTCGCCAGTAATTCCAGCATTTCCTTGTCGAGCCTTTCGGGGTTGTTGTACTGCGGCAGGTCGTTGTGCAGCGACTCTCCTTTGGAAACAATCCCGAAGTCCAGATTTTTGTAGTTCCAGTAGCTGTAGCCCACGTCGGCATCGCGCAGAATTTCCATGAAGTCGTGCATCCAGGCCATCTGGTATTTGCGCGGCACTTGTACGTAAACTCCGAATTCGTTGCAGGCGACGGGCAGGTCGTATTTGGCGCGGAAGTCTAGCGCATTCTGGATGCTTGCTTGTAGCCTTGCCTTGTCCCATTTGCCGTATTCCACGTCGAGCCGGGTTTCGGCGCCTTGTTCGGGTGCGGCATAGTCCCCAGGCCAGGGGCGTTCTATTTTGAAGAACGGGTCACTAATCCAGGCGGCACCTTGGTGGGTGAACGTCACGGGGGTGTAGGTGTGGAAACTGTAGATGGCGTTGTCGTCGTCGAGCGGTGTCAGGTACTGGAATTCGCGGGCGCTGTTCCACTTGTTGCTCCCGACCACGATGGTGTTCTTGGGAGCATGCTTGCGGATGGCCCAGAAAATTTCGTCTTTGACTTTGTCCCAAATCCGGGAATCGGTGGCGGCAGGCTCGTTCAAGAGCTCCATCATCACGCGGGGCTCGTTGCTGTAACGCTCTGCCATATAGGACCAGACTTTCGCGGTGTCTTTGCGAGCATCGGCGCTGACGAAGAACGGTTGTTCTTGGTACGAACCCAGGTGAAAGTCGTGCCCCGGGCACTTGTGCAGGTCCAGGATAACGTCTAGGCCGGTGGCCTGGATGTCGCGGAGCGCCTTGTCGAGCAGTGCGAAAATCTCGTCCTTGGGCTTGAGTCCATCCGTTTCGAACAGGTTAAAGTAGTCCACGGGCAGGCGCACGTGGTTGAACCCCGCCTTGTGGATTCGTGCGAAATCTTCAACAGAGAGGAATGTCCGGATGTGCTCCAGTATTCCGGGAAAACCCGCAGGATCCTTTTCTTCGATACAGTCGACTTGGCTAAACCAGCCGCCCAAATTCACTCCGCGCAGTCGTTCCCGCTTCATAACATCCCTTTGTTTGTCGTTGAAATAACTATTCGGCAGAGATAGTCAGGTCTTCGTCGGCAATGTTCAGTCCCATGATCACTTCCATGTCATCGGGGAGAGCCTTGAAATCAACGACAAGTCCGATCTTCTTCTCGTCGTCCTTCTGCTTATCGAACTGGACGACGTCGTCAATCTTCATCTTGATCACGGCTTCCTGGGTGACGGGAATTTCAAGGATCATGCCCTTGCTGATCGGTCCTTCGACGATTTTTCCCTTAAAGACTAAACTGCTCTGGTCGTCTCCGACGGAGGTTTTCTTCACGTGAAATACAGCCATTATACCTTAATCACTATCTTTAATCGTTAGTTCTGTGGATTGCCTTTTTAGGCTAGCGAAGAAAAGTTAATTTTTTTGCATGAACATTTGTGTGGGTCGTATTCCTTTTTTGGTCTGTGCGCCGTTCTTTCACGATTTTTTGAGAGAGAACGCCGGATTACCCGGTGTCGATTTCGTGGACGGGCCGCCTAGTGCCCATTGTGCAGGGCTCAAGGAAGGGCGTATCCACCTTTCCCCGGCATCTTCTGTCACTTTCGCGCAGAAACCCGGAGCGTTCGTGCTGTCGCCGGAACTTTGCACCTCTTGTGGCTTCGAGGTCCGTTCGGTCAAGCTTTTTTCCCGTTACCCCATCGAGGAACTTTCGGGTAAGTCCGTTCGCATGACATCGCAGAGCGAAACCTCTGTTGCGCTGTTGCGGATTATCTTGGAAGACCGGTTCTCGCTGAAGCCGGATTATGTCTGTGGCGGTTCTGTGAGCCCGACGGACGATGCGTGTCTCCTGATTGGAGATCAGGCACTTGAGGAGAACGAACGGCACCGGTTCGCCTTCGGCTACGACCTCGGGACGCTGTGGCAGGCCTGGCAGGGGGTCCCGTTCGTGTTCGGGGCGTGGGTCATCTCGAAAGCTGCGCTTGGCCCGGATTGCCGCCCGACTGTGGAACGTTATATGGAATTGACGCAAAAAAGCATCGATAAGTTCCGCGAAGACAAGGCTCATGCATTGGACCTTTGGCTTGCAAAGTATCCCGTGAA
This sequence comes from Fibrobacter sp., assembly GCA_016285835.1. Taxonomy (GTDB): domain Bacteria; phylum Fibrobacterota; class Fibrobacteria; order Fibrobacterales; family Fibrobacteraceae; genus Fibrobacter. The sequence continues at coordinate 9,274 of JAEERM010000091.1, read as the reverse complement.
CTTGCCGCGCCCTGTGGTGGATGAATACTACAATGCGCTGGACTATCGGTTCACGGAGCAGCGCAAGGAATCGCTCAAAATGTTCTTCGAATATGCGTCCCGCCGTGGTTTGGTGCCTTGTGTCCCTCGTCTGGAGTATCTCTAGAGAGCCTTTTTGACTCGGCAATTTGTTATAAAGATGTTACATTGTGCGGGAAAAAAGCCTTTTTCCGCAAAAAAGAAAGATTAGCAAGATTTCCTATTTTTCGGAGTATTCTTTTTCGGTAAAAGAATATTAGATTAGTTGTGCTGTGACCAAAAGGCTATGTGTCACAGAAAGAGGGAAACATGGTTGAGGAAAGAATTCTCATTGTAGACGACAATGTCGAAATGCTGGATAAGACCAGCGCGCTTTTGTCCCATGTCGGGTATAGTGTCGTGACATGCACTTCGGGCGAAGAGGCTCTTGAACGGCTGGAGCACGAAAGGGTAGACCTTGTCTTGCTCGATATCAACATGCCGAGCCTGAACGGATTCGAAGTGTGTCTCCGTATCCGTCAGATGTACGCCCTGGACGATTTGCCGATTATCTTCCTCACGAGCCGCGAGGATTCCGACAGTGTCACGAAGGGTTTCCATTCCGGCGCTTCTGATTTTATCAGCAAGTCCGCCATCGCCGACATCTTGCTGGCGCGTGTCAACGTGCATATTCGTTTGTCCAGGACACTCCGGTTCTTGCGCGACATCTCGCTTACGGACGATTTGACCAAGTGCTATAACCGCCGCCATGCCATGTACACTCTCAGGGAATGGTTCTCCCGCAGCAAGCGCTATGGGACTTCGTTCTCGCTCGTGTATTTTGATTTGAACGGTCTCAAGTTGGTCAACGACAAGTACGGCCACCAGGCAGGCGACCTTTTGCTGCGCAGTGTGGTGGGTGTCGTCAAGAAGCTCTTGCGTGATTCCGACGTGCTGTTCCGCATGGGCGGTGACGAGTTCATGGTGCTATGCCCCGATACCGACAGGCAGGGTGCGCTGACTTGCGCAGAACGTATGCAGAACGCCGTGTCGGGCATTACCATCGTGGACCAGTCCGTGACCTTCGCCTATGGCATAGCCCATTCTTCCGAAGATTACAAGGACATGGACGACATGCTCCACAGTGCCGATGCCTCCATGTACGAGTGCAAGAAACAGATGCACGCTGGAAGAAAATAAGGAATAAATTCCTTGCTTTGAAATTCAAATGGCGGGTTTTGGCCCGCCATTGCTGTTTAATCGATATAGCCTGGAACTACTTTATCGCATCGAGCAGGGCTTTCAGCTTGTTTGCGATGGTGTCCCAGTCGCCGGCAGCCATGAGCGTCGGGTTGAAAATGCTTGCTCCGAACGAGACGAGGTTCGCTCCCGCCTTGAAGTAATCCTGGGCGTTTTCTGCGTTGACTCCGCCGCAGGCCATCAGCGGGATGTCGCGGAACGGGCCGCGCAGCGCCTTGATGTATTCGGGGCCGCCTACGCAGTTGACTGGGAAAATCTTCACGGCCGTGGCACCGAGGTCAAAGGCTTTTTGCACTTCGGTCGGCGTGAGTGCCCCCGGAATGATGGGAATGCCTGCCGTACACGAAAGCCGGATGATTTCGTTGCGGGTGTTCGGGGTGACAATGAATTCTGCTCCAGCGGCAAGAGCCTTTTCCAGGTCGTGCCCGTGACGGACTGTGCCTGCGCCGACTGTGATGCCGTGAGGTTTAGCGGCCGTCTTGAGCGAGGCGATGATTTCGGCTGCATTCGCCGTGTTCATCGTGACTTCGATGGCCTTGAGGCCACACTGGGCGGCCGTCTTGACGCACGCCTCTTCGGCGCCCTGGGGGATGTCGCGGAGAATGCCCACGACCGGCATCGGTTTGATAAATTCGAGGAAATTCATGACTTTAAAATAGTAAACTATTCAAACCGGAGCGCTTCGATGGGGTCGAGCCGGCTCGCCTTGCGGGCGGGGTACCAACCAAAGAAGACTCCCGTGGCAAAGCATACGGCAAAACTCACGATAACGCTTGTGATGGAAACGCTCATGGGCATGTTGAAAAATGTTTTTACAATTTCGGAAGCGGCGATGCCGAGCGCAATCCCGATGACACCGCCCAAAAGGCTGATGATGACGGATTCGAACAGGAACTGGAACATGATGTCGCGGCTGCGGGCACCGATGGCCATGCGGAGTCCGATTTCCTTGGTGCGCTCGGTAACGGAGACGTACATGATGTTCATGATGCCGATACCACCTACAAACAAACTAATTCCAGCGATAATCGTGAGCACGAGCGATATCAAGTCCGAGGTACTTGTGACCATCTGGATCATTTCCTCTTGCGTGAATACACGGAACGGGTCGGTGGGCTTTGTCCAGTTGCGGCGTTCCTTGAGGATTCCCATAATCTCCTCGGTCGCCTTTGCGGCATAGCCTTCGCCGATGGAGTTTGCATAAATTTGCCGGATGTTCGTTGTCGCCGAGAACCTGCGCATCACGGTCTGGTAAGGCGTAAAAATCACGTCGTCGTTGTCTTGCCCAAAATCGCCGGAGCCCTTCGCCTTCAAGGTGCCAATGACCTTCAGTGGAATATTCTTGTAACGGATTGTCTTGCCGATGGGATCGCCTTCGGGGAACAGGTTCTTCACGACGGTCTGGCCGATAACGCAGACTTTTGCCATGCGGTCGGCGGTATCGTCGAATATCACGCCGTCTTCGATTTCGTAGTTGCGGATTTTGAGGTAATCGGCAGAAACACCGGAAAGCGACGTGGGGGAGTTGTTGTTGCCGACAATGGCCTGCCCGTTCACGGTCATCATCGGGGAGACTCCGTTGATGTAGGTTGCGTTTTCGCGGATGGCGATAACATCGGCTTCTTCGAGCGATTCGGTGGATTCCATTTGCACGCCGCCGCGCCTGTCGCGGTTGGGCATGATGATGATGGCGTTCGAGCCCATCGAGGTCATTTGTTCCTTGATGGAAATACGGGAACCTTCGCCCATGGCGACCATGGCAATCACGGCTGCGACACCGATGACGATGCCGAGCACCGAGAGGAAGGTGCGCATGCGGTTACGGAGGAGGGCGCGGAGAGCGATTTTGATAAGGGTAATGGGGGACATGGTAGTAGGAAGTTGGAAGTTAGAAGTAGACAGTAGGAAGTGGTTAGGTATGAGGTGTGAGGTCGGTCGCTACGCTCCCTTTGAGGTATGGGGCTCTTTTTTGAAATGCTCAAAGCACCGTAGGTGCGACCTCATTCCTCAAACTCCTCCGGTGGTGGCAGTGCTTCGTACGCGGCTTTTGCATCCTGGACATTCTCGTTGATGATGTCTTTCTTTACGAGTCCGTCGCGGAGCGTGATGGTGCGGCTGCTGAATGTGGCGATGTCGGGTTCGTGCGTCACGAAAGCGATGGTTTTCCCTTGCCGGTTGAGTTCCTGGAAAATCATCATGATTTCGTAGCTGGTGCGTGTGTCCAGGTTTCCGGTTGCTTCGTCGGCGAGGATGATCACGGGGTCGTTTACCAATGCGCGGGCGATGGCGACCCTCTGTTGCTGGCCACCCGAAAGCTGGTTGGGGAGGTGGTTCATGCGGTCGGCGAGGCCGACCCTTTCGAGCGCCTTGATGGCCCTGCGGTGCCTTTCGGCTGTGGAAACTTTTGAATTGTACAGTAACGGCAGTTCCACGTTCTCGATGGCGGTAGTGCGGCTCAGCAGGTTGTAGCTCTGGAATACGAACCCGATTTTTTGGCTGCGGATGCGGGCGAGGGCATCCCGCTTGAGCTTTTCGGTGTGTTCGCCATCTAATATATAGTGTCCGGTGGTGGGCCTGTCCATGCACCCTAATATATTGAGCATGGTGGACTTTCCGGACCCGCTTGCGCCCATAATGGTCACAAATTCGCCTTTGTGGATGTCGAAACTTACCCCTCGCAGGGCATGTACGGTCTCGTCGCCCATTTTAAAATCTCGGCGCAGGTTCTGGATAGAAAGAATAGGGGATGTGTCCAAAATAAATTCCTTTTTGCCTGATTAGATGCCTTGTTTTGGGGTGCGGATGCAAATTTTTTGTCAAAAAAATATATTTTTCATCACAAACCTTTAACAACAAGGGATGATAGATGAAAAAGTTAATAGCACTTTCGCTGCTCTCTGCCGGTATGGCTTTTGCCCAGACCGGTCTACAGGGCGGATCAGATGGTCTTCATCAGGTAAATGCCAAAACGCTGGGACAATGGAACTTCTCCTTCGGTCTGGGTGGTGATTTTGCATTGGATTCCTGGTCTCTTAGTCGTGGCGGTACCTATACCGATGAAAATGGCAAGACTTCTTCATTCAATGCGGACGACGCCTCGTTGTCGGGAAACGTGAACCTGGGCATTGGTCTCCTCAACTTCTGGGATATCGGTGCTAGCCTGCCGGTTTACTACGATCATGCTAATTCAGACAAGGGGTCTGCGATTAGCGACAAGATGTGGTCCTCGGGTATGGGCGACGTGGATGTCTGGACAAAGCTCCGTGTCCCGTTCGACGACAGCTTCTTCTTTGGCGTTGCCACATTCCTCGAAATGTACATCCCGTCTGGAACTGACGGTGCCGGTGTGCGCCCCCGCCATGCCTGGTATCTTGACGATGCTGGTGCGACTTCTGCCTATTCGGGCGAAGGAATGGCTCTCTCTGCTTCCCTTGCTTTTTCTCTTGATTTCACCAAGTTTGGCTTCCCGCTCCGCTGGAACCTGAGTAGCGGCTTCCTCAAGGCTCTCGGCCACGATGCAGCTAACGTAGTTTCCTATGCTACAGCTTTGAACCTCGTTCCGGGCAATGCTGTTGACTTCTTCCTCGAATTTTCCGGCGAAATGCGCGTAGAAAAGACAAAGTATCCGCGCGATCCCGTTGTTGACCCGATGCTCGTCACTCCGGGCTTCCGTGCCCATCTTGGCGAACATGTCGACTTGACGATGGGCGTCGACTTCTCTTCCCGCTTCTTCATGAACCCCGGGTACAATTCGGGTGACGAACGCGATAACTGCAAAAACTACCAGGTCCAGTTCCGCAAGGACGGCCAGTCTGCCACCTATTGCTACGCTTCTACCCCGATCATTGCCGGTGTGGCAGCCATTGTGTGGCATTTCGATGCACGCAAGAAGGCCTACGACGACCCGGCTATCATTACGAAGGGAGACAAACTCGCCTCGAAGCAGTTTAATGATACCGATGGCGACGGCGTTCCGGACATCAAGGACAAGTGCCCGTATAGCAAGGCCGGTGCAACGGTTGATAGCCTCGGCTGCGGTATCGATACCGATGGCGATGGCGTGATTGATATTGATGACAAGTGCCCCGATACTCCGAAGGGCGTGAAGGTCAACGATGTGGGTTGCGTCGGTGATAGCGATGATGACGGCATTATGGACGACCTCGACAAGTGCCCGGCCACTCCGAAGGGCTTCGCTGTGGATAGCCTCGGCTGCCCGTTCGATGCCGACAAGGATGGCGTTGCCGACATGCTCGACAAGTGCCCAAATACTCCGGATAGCATCAAGGTCTCGGCGGATGGTTGCCCTGTCGATACGGACAAGGACGGTGTCGCTGATTTCCGCGACAAGTGCAAGGACACTCCGTTCGGAGCCAAGGTTGACTCTGTGGGTTGCCCGCTGGATACCGACAAGGATGGCGTGTTTGACGGAATTGACCAGTGCCCGAACACCAAGAAGGGTGCCAAGGTCGATACTCTCGGTTGCGAACCGGACTTCGACAAGGACGGCGTACCGGATGGTGTGGACCGCTGCCCGAACACTCCGGCCGGCTTCGATGTGGATAGCCTCGGCTGCGTGAAGGATGACGACAAGGACGGTGTTCCGGACAAGCAGGACCAGTGCCCGAACACTCCGAAGGGTATTACGGTGGACAGCGTCGGTTGCGCTCTTGACTTCGACAAGGATGGCGTCCCCGACCAGATTGACCAGTGCCCGAACACCCTGCCGGGTGCCAAGGTCGACAGCGTCGGTTGCGACCGCGATACCGATAAGGATGGCGTGGCCGATGGTCTGGACAAGTGCCCGAACACTCCGAAGGGTGCTCCTGTGGATTCTACCGGTTGCTCTCTGGATAGCGATGGTGACCTTGTTCCGGATTACAAGGACAAGTGCCCGGGTACCCCGAAGGGAATTTCTGTTGATGCTAGGGGCTGCTCGGCCAGCAAGAAGGAAGACCTTGAGGTCCTCGGCCGCGGTCTCACCTTCAACAAGGGCACCGCTACGCTCTCCAAGGGCAGTGCTAACTCCATTGCGAACATCGTTGCCCTCATGAAGAAGGTTCCGACCTTGAAGCTCGAAATCCAGGGCTATGTCGGTGGCAATGGCAATGCCGAAAAGAACAAGAAACTCGCCCAGGATCGCGCCATTGCGGTGCAGAGCACCTTGATGTCCAAGGGTGTCGAAGCCACCCGCCTCCGCACGGCAAGCTTCAGCGGCGAGGAAGCCAACCGGAAGAGCGGCAAGCAGGAACGCATCGAACTGGTCGTGTTCCAGTAAGCAAAAGCTTGAATACAAAAAGGCTCCGCGATGGCGGAGCCTTTTTTTGTGTGGTTTACTTTTTAAAGACCCACTTTTTGTAGAGCATGAAACTCACAATCACGTACACTACGTTGGCGATGATATTCGCAAGATAGCCGGGTTTCATGAAGCGAGACATGAAATTGCTGATGCTCATGCACCAGGAAACGTGAGAGAACAGGTAAACGCAACCTTCGAGCACGAGCAGGTTTATTGAGTACGAGCACAGGAACACGATGGCGAACCGGATGACTTCGGTGCGCTTTTTGTTTTTGCTCTTGAAGTTCCAGATGCGGTTGCAGAGATAGCTGTTTAGGCCGCCCGCAACAAATCCGAGAAAATTTGAAAGTTCCAGGTTCCAGTCAAGAATCTGGTGGAGAATCCAGACCACGATGAGCGTGATGAGGGTGTTTAGAATGCCGATGAGATTGTATTTGATAAAGTGAAGCACGAGGGGGAAGATAGTAAATAGTAGGGAGTAGGAAGTAGGAGGTAGGAAGTAGACGGTTCGCTTTGCCATAGCTATCTTTACGTCATGGACTGGATTACTTCAAGGAAATGCAGTGCCGAAATAGCTGCAGGAATGATAAATAACGGGGATGTTTTGGGCTTGTCCGGCTTTACGCTCGCGGGGTATCCCAAGGCGGTCCCTGCCGCCCTTGCCGAACGCGCCACCCGGCTGCATGAGGCCGGAAAAGATTTTAAGGTGACTGTTTTTTCGGGTGCGTCAACCGGCGATAGCTGTGACGGTGCCCTCGCTCGGGCTAATGCTGTTTGCCTCCGTATGCCTTACCAGAGCAATCCGAGCCTTCGCAAGGCGATAAACGACGGCAGTATTCACTATATCGATGCGCATCTTGGCAAGATGGGCTATCTTGTTCGTACTGGGGCCGTTCCTGCACCGACGGTTGCCATTATCGAGGTTTCTGCCATTTTGCCGGATGGCCGTGTCTGCCTTTCGACATCGGGCGGCAATTCCGTATGCTACTTGGAAATGGCACAAAAGATTATCTTGGAACTGAATACCCGCTTGGGTGACAGCTGTATTGGCATGCACGATAATGCCCTGCCCGAACTCCCGCCCCACGCAAAACCGCTTCCGATTTATTCGGCCGGAGACCGCGTTGGGGGCGAATTTGTGCAGATTGATACGAACAAGGTGATTGCCATTGTCGAACAGGACTGTTTCGACGAAGTAACTCCTTTCGTGGAACCTGACGAGGTTTCAAAAAATATCGGCGAACGCATTTTGGACTTTATCCGTTTCGAAGAATCACACGGGCGCCTGCCCAAGGGCATGGCCTACCAGAGTGGTGTCGGTAAGGTGGCAAATGCTGTGCTTTGCGCCATGGCCGAAGACGATAGGCTCGGCCAGATTGACCTTTTTACCGAGGTTATCCAGGAAGCCTGCCTCCCACTCCTCAAACACGGGAAACTCGGCATTGCCTCCGGAACGGCACTCACGCTTTCGCAGTCGGCCCAGAAGGAATTTGTGGAAAACAGTGCCGAGTGGAAAAAGCATTTTGTCCTGCGCCAGCAGGAGGTGAGCAATAGCCCCGACGTTATCCGGCGCCTGGGCGTCATCTCTATGAACACTGCGCTAGAAATGGACATCTTCGGCAACGTGAACAGCTCGCTGGTTTGTGGCTCCGCCATGATGAACGGCATTGGCGGCTCGGCGGATTTCGCGAGGAACTGCGCGCTCGGCTTTTTCCTCACGCCTTCGGTCGCGAAGAACGGCGCCATCAGTTCCGTAGTCCCCTACGTGAGCCATGTGGACCATACCGAGCACGACACGATGATTTTCGTGACTGAGCAGGGCCTGGCCGATTTGCGTGGGCTGCCCGCCGAAGAACGTGCCCGCCTGATTATCAAGAACTGTGCCCATCCCGATTTCCGCGACGAATTGACCGATGTTTTGGAGTTCGGCCTGAAACATGCCAAGGGAGTCCACCTCCCGTTAGCCTTGTCCCGAGCTTTCGAGATGCATAATAGGTTTTTAGAAACAGGAAAAATGCTTTAAAAACGGGTTGAGTCGCCTTTGTCGGCGACTCCCCATCTTGAATTCTTGTTACAAAAAAATTATTTTTTAGCGAGCTTTTGACTTGACCGGTCCGAGGCTTGGTTTTTGGGATGCTCTGTTGGCTTTATCGGCAAGGATACGATATGTCAAAGAATCGCTTGGGTAGACACGTTGGTTTGAAGTCCCTTGGGCTTGCAATGTGCGTTGGTACATTGTGTTTTTTTGCGTCATGCGGTGACGACAGTTCTAGTGGCTCAGACCCGAAGTATGAAATGCATCTGTGTGATTCCACCAGTGTGGGAACCGTCGATTCGCTCGATGGTGTCCATTATATTTGTGAAGCTGATGGTTGGGTCCAAGTGCCGGACAGTATCTCCGCAGAAATTACGACTGATGATTCTCTAGGCGAGAATTCTTCTGTCTCGGAGCAGGATACAACAAAGAAATTGGATTCCCTGACAGGCGATTCGCTTGTTACTGATTCAGCGAAGAACGGCGATACCTCCGATGTCACTAAGGCGGATACGTCCAAGAAAGAAGAAAAGAATCCCTCGAAGTTGGAAAATGCCACGGTGACGGGCGTGTTCGGCTATGGGATATTCGATTCCAGAAGCACGGTTGTCGTGGAAGTTTTGGACGAATCCTTCAAGAAGGCCGGGAGTAGTTTCCCTGCGACGATTTCTGCGAAAGAGGGC
>JAEERM010000179.1 GCA_016285835.1 Fibrobacter sp. | reverse complement strand
GCAGGCACAGTACGCACTGGAATCAAGTACGCAACCTATCAGCATTTCGGAATATGAATTGGAAAAATTCTACCCTGAAAAGGTTGAAGGCACAATGCCCTCTATTGAGGAAATTGAGAAAAGATTGTGCGAAGTGCCGCTGTAAAATTTTACGGGTATTTCGCTCCGGGAATGTCCTTGAGGATTTCCTTCCAGAAGTCACGGAATTCTTTGTCGGTGACGGTGCCACCTGCGGAAAGTAGGCGGTAATGTTCACCCTGCCAGTGGTATTCAACAGGGGCGGCGTCAAAGCCGTTGCGCTGGTAAAAGTCGCGACGGCGGTTCCTGCGTTCGAGTTCCTCGGCGTCCTTGGAATCTTCTTCGACTTCGATATCGACGACAATACGGGCGTCGGGATGCTTTTCGCGGATAGCTTGTAGAATTTGCGAACCGTACCCGCGGCAACGTAGTTCTGGCACAACTGCAAAATAGACGATGTTCGTAATGTCGCCGTGTGAAATGGAATTTGAAAACCCGCAGAACACATCTCCATCGAAAAAAGCCCAGAATTCCCGCTTGATTTTGTTGTCCAGCAAATGCTTCATCGGAATGCGTTCGTTCGCCGGGAACGCCGATTCGTACAATGCCTTGACCTGCGGCAACCACAGAGATTCCTTTGTAACATCGAAAAACTGGAGCATTTGTGGAAAGAATAACAAATTATTGATTTTTTGTTTTGATATGATTTTTTTTGTATATTAAAACTCGACATAGTTGACAGAAGACTTTGCCAACGACCGTATTCATATATTTCAGATTCTTTTGATTGAGAATTGTATGGATACGGTCTTTTTTTTATGTGTGTGAGACCTTAAAGAGTGTATTGACAATGTCAATATAAAAAGGTATATTATGAACATAAAGATTAGCGAGCATGCTGCGAAAAGGATGGCTGAGCGCAATATTTCCGAAGGTGTTGTCAGAAAGGCTTTCGATTCTGAAGATTGGGAGGAAGTTTTGATGTCAAAGTTTGATCCTACAGCAATGATTGCTGTGAAAACAATTGACGAAGTTCGTTGGTGTTTTGTATTTAATGTGGAAACGGAAACGCTCATCACTTGCTATCCAAGGAGGTAGTTATGTACAAGGGCCTGAGTAAAAAGGATGCTAGAATCGCGAAGCATTACGAGTCTATAACGGACAAAAAAATAAAAGAGGAGCAGCGTTGGGCAGAAGAAAATGGTTTAGTGGTCAAGGGACCTATTGGCATTTCCCAAGCTGTTGCAACATTGAAGGATCGGCGTAAGCGGATGGTGTCTATGAGGCTTGATCCAGAAAATATTGAAGGTATGAAGGAAAGGGCCCGGGTTGAGGGTGTCCCATACCAGACGCTCATTAATTCTGTCTTGCATCGGTTCCTTAACGGAGACCTTGTTTCAAAGGATTCTCTAAAAACTGCTGTATAATGCGTCAGATGATTTACCACAACGATTGCGGCTGGAAATTGGAAGGATAGGAAATGAAAAAGCTTGGACTTGTTTTTGCTGTGCTGCTCTTGATGGCGTGTGGCGATGATGATTCGTGGTCCCCGTCCGATGCCGACAATTCCCGTTCGTCTCTCGTCGTTCTGAGTGGCGGCGGCAAGGGCAATTCCTCTTCGGTGAATAAAGAGGAACTTTCGTCAAGTAGCGTCATCCTGAGTGGCGATAGCCACGAAGGATCCAGTGACTCTCGCTCTAGCGATAGTAAAGGCAATTCCTCTTCGTCGGTTGCAAAAACATTTAGAGTCAGAACAATAGCGACACCTTGCAAGACCAAAACAGAAGATAATTGTGAATATGATTCTTTGACAGATGAACGTGATGGTCGAATTTACAAGACTGTAAAAATTGGTGCTCAATGGTGGATGGCGGAGAACTTGAGCTACGAGACAGAAAATAGTTCATGTTACCATGATTCCGCTAAATGTGTTAAATACGGTCGCTTTTACACTTGGGGAGCTGCGGTGGGCAAATCCGAAGACGAATGTCTTGGGTTGCTTTGTGACCTTCCTGCGGAGGGGGTCCGCGGCGTGTGTCCCCAAGGCTGGCACTTGCCAAGTTACGATGAATGGGATGATTTGCGTATAGCGGTGGGCGGAAAAACTGCGGGTTCGGCTCTCAAATCGCAGACTGGATGGAATATGACAGATGGCACGGATGCTTTCGGTTTTACCGCGTTACCCGGCGGCTATTTGTGGAGTACTGGAACTTTTGGCAATGATGGTGAATTTGCCTTCTTCTGGAGTGCCACTGCGCGCAATGAATACTATGCCTACGAAATGGAATTGGGCAGTGCTCGTGGGTATGCGCTTATAGATGAGGGCGAAACGACGCGCTACAGGTTTTCTGTCCGTTGCATAAAGGACTGATAGAGAGAAACAGCTTGTGTTCCTCATCACTGGGCGGATAGCCTTTCTGGACAAGTTGGTTAGGAAAGATTATATTTCCATAGAATAAATCAAATCATTGGGGAGCCTTTATGCGAAATGTCATTACGAGTACGATGGGTACTTGCCACAAGCGAAGTGTGGTGGCAATCTCTATGTTGGTGCTTTTACTCTCGGCGTGTGGTGACGACGACAGCGGCAGTGTTGCCCCGGATAACGAACCGTCTTCTTCCTCCGTCATTCCAGGCTCCGACCCGGAATCCAGCAGCAGTCTCGTAGCCCTAATCAGCACTTCGAGCGCCCGGGAAGATGTTTCTTTCAGCAGCAGTTCTGTGGACGAGGAAAAGTTTTCTTCTGCAGAATCGTCATCCAGCGTCATGCCGCAGTCGAGCGAGGATCTCCAATCCTCGTCAAGTAAAAAACAGGAATCTAGTAGCAGCATAGAGTCGAGTAGCAGTTCTGCAAACAATGTGGACTGTTCTGCTCTTTTGGAAGAAGAAAAGGAAAATGGTAAGTGGAGTTGGGATATACCGAAGGAATGTCGATTTAAT
>JAEERM010000090.1 GCA_016285835.1 Fibrobacter sp. | reverse complement strand
ACAGCTACACGCTGGACTTGCTCAACACCGCATCGCTGCTCGCCAAGGGCATGGGCCCCAAGGACATTGCCCAGAAGCTCGGCAAGAACGACTTCATCTTCAACGTCAAAGGCAAGGCGCCCGAAAATGCGCGCCGCTGGGGCAAACCGCTCCTCTGCCGCGTTCTGCGCAGGCTCGCCGACCTCGACTACGAAATCAAGAGCGGCAAGTGCAGCACCCGCACAAGCCAGGAACTCGCACTCGCGGCATTGGTAGTGAGATAGTGGAGAGCTATGAGGTGTGAGGCCGGGGCTAAAGCCCCTTTGAGGTCGCGACCTTCGGTCGCTTTGAGGTGCGAGGCATGAGGGCGCTTCGCTATGAGGTGTGAGGTAGATTGTGGTTAGTAAACAATGGTTAGTGGTTGGTGGTTAGTGGTTAGGAGGGTATGGTACTTGAGCACTAATTACTTTATAGATATGAATCGAAGCTAAAACTACAGAAACTATACCTCACACCTCAGAGTGCGAAGCACGACCTCATACCTCATAGCTCACTGCTCATCGCTCGAACCTCGTGCCTGGAGCCTCGTGCCTCATCACGCCCCCTTCACGATTTTCTCAATTTCATCGCGGGACAAATACACCCGCTCGTTTAGCGCTTTCGCAATTTCGCAAAGTTGCCTCCGGCATGCCATCAAGATATTGTAGTCCTGTTCAACCACGTTCGTCTCTGCCAACTGGAAGTAGTAACACGCCGCCTGAAAACGCTGGTAGTCCGCATCGCTCTTGTAAAGTTCCATCGGCAGGTCCTTCATGACGGTATCAAGGTCACACTTGAAGCCATGACGAATCAGGAATTCCGCCAGATGGCCCGCCATAGCGATATGTGCATCGCCTTCGAGTTCGCTGCCCGCGATATGCGTAATGCCCGGGCGTTCCTTGGAGCGGTCCATTTTCACGTAATCCAGCGGGCGCTTGAACAGGAATGCCACCAAGGCATGCCCCGCCTCGTGATTGCACAACTTCTGGAATTCTTCTTCCCCGAAGAACTCCACCAAAGATTCACGCGTCAAAGATTGTTCTGACATGTAAAAGTCCTGTTACAGTTAATCCTTCTCGTAATGGTCTACAAAAAAGAGCCCCGCAGGGCTCTTCTAAATTTTATCACTTGTCGCTTAGTTCCAGTCGCCTTCGCCTGCTTCAGGAGCCGGGGCTTCCGGAGCGGCAGGAGCTTCTTCCACAGTCTCTTCGACAGTTTCTTCGGCCATTTCCGGTTCAGCAGCCTTCTCGACAGGAGCAGCTTCCGGAGCTTCGGCAGCAGGAGCGGGAGCATCAACAACTGCGCTAGTAGGAACCGGTTCCGGCTTGGAGGAATTGTTCGAAGTTTTCTGGCCAGAAATTTCCTGCGTCGGTTCCGAGAGATCGATGTTGCCGATGTAGTTGCGGATGATTCTCGGAGTCACGAAGATCACGAGGTCCTTCTTGGCAACGGACTTCTTGGTGTACTTGAAGAGGTTGCCGAGGATAGGAATGTCCTTGAGGAACGGAATGCCGCTTTCGGATTCCTGGGCTTCGTTACGGGTCAAGCCGCCAATCACGACCGTCTCACCGTCGGCCACCACGACCTTCGTTTTGGCTTCCTGCGTACTGATGACGATTTCGCCCTTGGAGTCGTAGTCATAGGAGTTGTTTTCCGGATGGAGGTCCAGGAGGATGCGGTTGTCACCGGAAACGTGCGGAGTCACCGTCAGCTTGATACCGGTTTCGACGAGCTGCGTAGAAGATTCGCCACTATCGTCAATCACACGGATAGAAACCTTGTCACCCATGAACACCAAAGCTTCGGTGTTGTCGAGGGTAGAAACCTGCGGGCTGGCAAGAACTTCGGTCGAAGCGTCGCCCATCAAGTTGGTAATGGCCAGCTGGAGATGGTTATCCAGAACGCTCGTCGTAATGGCAGTAGAAGCGTTGGCAACAGCCGGAGTCACGCCCTTGTTCGGGAAAGACTGGATAGCGGCACTCGTCCTGGTGGATCCGACATCGGAACCCGTCGGCGTACCGGCGACACCCGGAGTAAGGGCGGTAGAGCCCATCGTTGCAGTCCAGTCGACACCAAGTTCGCGAGCCAATTCGCTGTTCACGACAACGAGCTTCGCGGTAATCATGATTTGCAGGGTTTCGACATCAAGCTCGTTAAGCGCATGGGTCATCTGCTCGATGCGGGCTTCGGTATCGTACACGATGATGGAGTTGGTACGTTCGACCACAGTAATGCGGCCACGGCCAGACTTCATGCTTTCGAGCACCTTGACCAATTCGTTCGCTTCGGCATGGTTCACCTGGAAGTTCTTACGGACAAGCGGAGCGTTCTGCTCGGCCTGGCTTTCTTCTTCAGCAATCTTTTTCTGCTTTGCCTGGTAAGTCGCAAGTCTCTGGATAGTGATGTACTTGTCCTGAATGAGCCAAGTCAAATCGTTCAGTTCGCAAATAATGTCGAGGGTTTCCTGCCAAGTCTTCTTTGTCACCTTGAGGCTCATCTTGCCCTTCACATCGGGAGCAATCAAGATGTCCACACCGGCAATCACGGACACGGAGCGGAACACGGCCTCGTAGTCCATATCGACAAAGTTGAAATCATACAGTTTCTTGTTGGGAGCCATCGACCCCTCGGCAGGGGCAGCCCAGGCAGTCATGCACATACCTGCCGCCAGAAGAAGAACCGTCAGTATTTTCGTCAGTTTTTTCACTTTTGACCCCCAAATTTATCGGGAAGACCCATAGAGTAGCGACGGCTCACACCAAATTCTTGAATGAGGAAGAGCACATCTGTTTGTGTAATTTTAAGAACTTTGCCATTGAGAATCTTGTCGCCTTCCTTGATGGTGTACGAAATGGAAGGATTCTTGGACTCGACAAGAATAGCCATCGGCACTTCGGATTCCCAAATGATACCCACCAGTTCAACCTGGTCGATATTGATACCTTCTTCCACCAGGCCCTTGATTTCGACAAACGGGTCGCGGCGGCCGAAGGAACTATAGATAATACGATCTTCGTAAAGGGACTCGAGCATGCTACCGCTCTGGGCAACACCGTCCTGCAAGTTTTCACCCCTTTCCTTGTCGACCTGCTTCAAGAGCTCGATCTGCACAGAGGACAGTTCGTCGAAGAAGCTCACGGCGCGGCGGTTCACATAACCCACGCGGTTATCAAACTGGACCTTGCGATAGAGGCCAACCAGATCAAGGCTCACGAGGCGGTCGCCAAACACAAGGCGTTTCACGACCTGTGCATTCTCGTTAGGAGCTGTGTAGAATTCCGTTTCGTCGGCAACCACGATAAGTTCGCGGACAACCGGACGCAGGTGGAACGTCTGGGCGGCAGAGACAATCTTGTTGCTGCCCGGCTCGTAACCCTTCACAAATTTATCGAAGGAACGGCCCTCATCGGAAGGCTTCACCCAGTTACGCGTATAGATACCATCCGGGCGAGCGGTCCAGAACACGAATCCGTCCTTCTTCAAAGAAGACTCGGGCGCCTGCAAAATCAGGGCACCTTCCTGCACGAGCATTACCGGGTTTGCACCGGACTGCAACTGGATTTGGAGGCCGTTGGCACCCCAGCCCACCGACTTCACGAGCGAGCTGGAACCAATCTTGAACACGGGAGATTTCTGCGGGCCTTCGAGCGCGACAGTAATAATACCGGTCTTGCCCGGGCCAGCGATGCGGCTAATCCCAATCGGAGATTCGGCAAGCAGGCGGAACTGTTCCATACCGGAGCCAATCAAAACCGTCATTTCCTTGATACCGGGGAGCAATGCAGAAACGGCACCACCTTCCTTGATGGCCTTGTCCAATCTCTTCTGTTCTTCGGCAATCCGCTTTTCTTCTTCGGCGGCGGCCTTCTTGTCGAGCAGGGCCTGTTTCTGGGCAGCCTTCTTCTCTTCGGCCAAACGTTTCTTTTCTTCGATGAGGGCCCTTTCAGCAGCCTTCTTTTCTTCGGCAGCAGCCTTCGCAGCGGCCTTCTTGTCGAGCAAAGCCTGCTTTTCGGCAGCCTTCTTCTCTTCGGCAGCCGCTAGAGCAGCCGCTTTCTTTTCTTCGGCGGCAACCTTTTCGGCTTCCTTCTTCTTGCTTGCGTAAAGCTTGGAAAGAATCCAGCCTTTTTCCTTTTCGCCAGAAACTTTCAAGATAAAGTCAGATTTGTCGAGAGCGATTTCGTTCTTGTCACCCGAAATAGCCGGGCCCACAGCCAGTTCGACCTTGAGGAAATCCATACCGCGGAAATTCTCGCGGAACACGCGCATAGAACGAACATACTGCGAAGCAGCGTCCACATCGTAGTTGCCCTCACCCATCGCGAACTTGGATTCAGAGAAGCCTAAGGTAAGCGTCTTTGCAGCGGCGTTATACTTCTGGAAGAACGAAGGAAGGTCGTCGGCACTCGTGAACTGGAACTTCAATGCACAGCCACCAGCACTGCAGGCGAGCTTCACATCCTTAATCGTCGCAGCACTACAGGCAATCGCTGCGCCCAAAACCATCATGAGGATCTTGCTTTTCATCATTTGCCAACCTGCTTTGAAGTGTAGGTGGTCAAGTTAAAGGTCACCGACATGGTGATGGGGGTCCATCCGTGAGTTTCCGCTTTCAGCATTTCCTGCGCGATTCCCGAATAACGGTTCAACCTCAAGTTGGTGATGGCCGTAGGATAGTTGAAGTTGGCGATTTCCGCAAACAGGTAACCCAGCATGTGGTAACCGGAATTGACGGCGATGGAATAGCGGTTCTCGATGTAGTGTTCCCTTTCGGAACGACCTTCGGGATTGAACTTCTGGATTTGCACGCCGGAAGCGCGGAGCACGGCGTAGAGGTCTTGCAAGCGCAGCGGCACCTTTTCCTCTTCCGGGAACATTTCCTTCAGCTTTTCGAAATCCTTCTCGGCCTGCACCAGCTGGACTTCCAGTTCGGCAAGGCGGAGTTTCTGGGCATTAATCTTGTCGAGTTCCGCCTGGGCAGACGAAAGGTCGCGTTCAACCTTCTCGCGTTCTTGCACAAACGGGTCCCACATATAAGTATATACGTAATAGGCGCCAGCCAATATCAACAAGACTACGACAATCGCATATATGTTCTTTTTGTCTTTCCAATCGATATTACCCATGATCAACCCTCCGCAAGGCCGAGATCCTGTTTAAGGACGACCTTTATTGTAAAGTTGTAGGCTTCTTCACCATCCACCTTCGTGGTCGTGATAGTCACCAGGGAAACCTTGTCGACGCTGACTTGCTTTTCAAGCTTGACCATATATTCGGCGACTTCGGAGAAATCGAAGGTCGCGCCCTTCATTTCCAGTTCGTTTTCGCCAAGCTGGGAAATGCTGGTAAGCCACATGTTCGGCGGCAAGACCGACGAGACGTTTTCAAACAAAATCACCCAGCGTTTCTTGCTGACCTGGATAGACTTGAGTGCGTTAATCTTTGTATTGATGACGCTACGCTTCTGTTCCAAATCGCTAATCTTGGTCAAGAGCGGGCGTTCCCGTTCGACCTCGGCACGGACCCTATCCAATTCGTTGTTCAAACCGGTAATGGTATCCGTGATATATGCATTCAGCAAATACACACCGACAATCGCAGCAATGAAGGCGATCGTAGGCCAAATAATACGACGGTCCGTAATCCACGACAAATCCTTGTGTGTCTCGCGATACTCGGGAGGCAACAGGTTTATCGAGATGCAGAGCGATTTTTTCGCAAAATCCTTTTTCGCCGCCATCAGAACTTCCTCATCGCTAAGCCCAAAGCAGGGGCGTAAATGTTGGACAAGGCAAGGGACAACCCGCTTTCGCCAAAGACCCTGGAATCACATTCCACATAACGGAACGGATTGACCGTATCGGTCTCGATGCCGGTACGCTCGGCGATATAGGCCTTGAGTCCGGGGATGCAGGCGCCACCGCCGCCCAAGAGAATCTTGGTCAGGGGTTCGGAATCTTCGGCAGTGGAGAAGTAACGAATACCGAACTCCACCTGTGCCATCAAGTCTTCGAAGGCAAGTTGCAGGGCAGATTCCACATCGGCCTCGGAGAACCCGTCGACAATGGAGAGGTCCCCCTTTTCAAAAATTTCGTGGCACTTGTCCAAGTCGATGCCCAGATGCATGCAGAGCTTGGATTCCACCATATCGAGCGAGCCGCCGGTCATCGCACGCATGGAATGGAACTGTCCATGCTGGAGGAAGGCAACGCTCATCTTCTTTTCGCCTATGTTGAATATGGCAGTCGTCGCGTTGGCGTCTGCATCGCCGACTGTTGCCATGTAAGCGTTTACAATACCGAAAATGTCCACGTCTATTGCAGACAAATTAAGAGATTTCATCTTGAAGAACTGTGCCCAGGAGTCAAGGAGCGCATTTTTAGCGGCAACCACATTGACCCTGACTTCGTCCCCTTCACGAGACACGACCTCGTAGTCCAGAACGTTGTCCTGGTCATCGAAGGGCGGACGGCTCTGGCAGGTCTGGAGAATTATAGCGGCCTCGTTTCCACCACGGGGGACCTTCACTGCAAGTCGGTCCACAAGGACACCGCCCGCACCGGCACCACAGTTCACAGAAACAACCACATCCGACGTGGAATCGACCGGATGACGGAGCAGGAGCTTGGAAATCGCCTCACTGAGTTGTTCGTAACCGTCCTTGCCCGATTCGCCATCAGTTTCGCGACGTTGAATTTCGCCATTGATGATGGCACCGTCCGGGACGCGTTCCAAATCCGCATCCGTGACAATCTTTCCACCGCGGTGATTGTGGAATACCTTGACATACTTGATGCTGTAGTGACCAACATCAATGCCAACTGTTTCGCGTTCGCCGCGGATTCGTGAAATCAATCCTAAAGCCAAAATAAACTCCGATCGCAAACAATACTAACTAAATTCTACCTTTATATGGGCCAAATGTCAAGTGAAAAATCAATCTAACTCATTGAAAATTAACTACTTAGGCATTTTCCCGTGCCATTTCGGAAGCTTTTCGCTCCTTGTGGACCTCGAATATGTACTGGAGCACCCTTTCCTGGGTCCAACCGAAGGCCCCGGCGAAGGACGCCGTTAAAGAATAATAGTCGGGGTATTCGGGGTTTTTCTGCCCCAAATTGCGCAAAATCTCAATTTCGACATCCTCCACACCGAAACTCGGGAGTTCAAAACGGATGCGGATATGCTCCCCGTTAGGAATCTCATGAGGAATTCCGAGCAAGATACCGCCAGCGGACAAGTCGTACAAGACCCCGTGGCAGACCGAACCATCGTGCAAGGTCGCCTCTACGGGGAAACGCACCTCTTCACGGACCCAGCGGCGCAACTGCTGCTTGCCCAGTTCCATCGTATGCAAGAAAATCAGGTTCCCGTCCTTGAACGCGCGAACGGGAAGTCTCATAGAATAGACTGCATCCCCTAGACGGGTCCACCGGATAGAGAGTGTCTGCCCAATAAGCTCCGAACCGGGGCCACAACTTCCGTCGTAGGCCAACGCCCATTCCTTTTCGGTGCGCCACTGGATAGACGAGCGTTTCACCGTGCGGCCGTTTTCCAGTACAAGGTCTACACGGTTACCGACATTGAACTGCCTCGACGAACTGATGTTTGCCAGTGGGTTCTGGCCGGTATAGTCCATCTTCTCCCTGAGCGAAGC
This sequence comes from Fibrobacter sp., assembly GCA_016285835.1. Taxonomy (GTDB): domain Bacteria; phylum Fibrobacterota; class Fibrobacteria; order Fibrobacterales; family Fibrobacteraceae; genus Fibrobacter. Next base: position 7,304 of record JAEERM010000090.1, on the reverse strand, counting down.
GACCGCCGCCAACGTCTCGTCACGAATGTCAAAGACATTACGGAAATCGTAGAAGTCTTCCACCGCATGTTCGAACAAGTCGGCAGAATTGAGGACTGCGTCCTTGTTCTCAAAGTGCGATGTACGGACAAGCTTTTCCAAGGTGCGGACCTCCTTGGGCGTAAACTGGAACTCTCGGATTTTCAAATCGAAATCCTCGGTCCCGAACATCTTCTCGTTCTGCCTGCGGAAATTGATGCGCTGGGTTTCCACGAGTACAAGAATCGCGAGGAGCATCGTGATGATGCCGCCAATCCAGAGCAAGTACGCAGGATGAATCATTGCTAGACCTCAGTCCAAAGACCGCCCAGATACGACCCGAGAATTTTGCTCGGAAGTTCCTGGCCCAAAAGCGGGCAGTTGCGCACCTGACCGGCAAACAGAGTGTGGGACACCTGCATCGGCTTATCCGGGTCCAGCAAAACCAGATTGGCAGCAGCACCCTTGCGGATTTCTGCCGGAGCCACGCCCGCCAACTGTGCCGGGGCGGTGGAAAGCAGTTCCACCGCGCGTGCGGCGGACAGCCGCCCGCAAAGCGATTTCCAAAGCGCGGGGAGCGCGACTTCCAGGGAAATCGCTCCCGGCACCGCATCCTCGAAATTCACTTCTTTGTCCTGCCTGAGCACAGGATCGTGATTCACGCTGATGGCGTTCACCACACCGGACTCAAGTCCCTTCCACAAGGCCTCGCGGTCTTCGGCGGAGCGGAACGGCATGGGCACATTGTAATTGCTGTCCAAGTTGAACAAGCAACTATCGTCAATAAGCAGATGGTAAATGTCGACATCGCAAGTGACATCGACGCCAATCTTGCGGGCATCTTCAATCAGCCTAAGTGTCTCGCCGCAGCTAACTTGTTTGAAATGCACCGGCACCTTGAGGAACCGAGCCATTTCGAGAATCTTGAATGCAGCAATCGTTTCGGCCACACACGGGATGCCCTTCATGCCGAGCGTATCGGCGTAGCAGCCCTCGTGCACAAGCCCGTGATGGCGCAGGGAATCGTCGAGCGGCATAAAGAAGAACCGCTTGCCCGTCATGGAGCCGTACTCCATCGCCAAGCGCAAGAAGCGCGTGCGGGAGCAATCCTGGTTGCCGTCACCGAAACCGACAGCACCGCCCTGCGCAAGTTCGACCATTTCGGAAAGGTCCTTGCACTGATAGCCATTGCTGAAGGCGCCAAGGAAAGCAATCGAAAGCCCGTACTTCGCACTGATCTGCTGGATTGCCGACAGTTTCAGGGAATCGTCAATCGCGTTGGCGCAGCTCTCGTAAAGTCCACCGTAAAAGCCGCCACGGCGCATCGCATCCACACCGTCCTTGAAAGTGTAGATGTCATCGCGGAGCGGTTCCTTGAAATCGAGACCCAGACCGAACAAGGCCGGAATTGCAAGCGCACCCTTCGCTTCGACAACAGGAGTCCCTTCCGGAGCGCTATCGGCCCACGCGCCATCAACCAGGCACATCTTTGTCGGGTTCTCAAACTTCCCGTTTACAAACGGGCGAACGTTATCCAAAATCACATTACGCATTCGCACGACCTCCAGCCAAAAGATAGAGCACCGCCATACGCACGGCCACTCCGTTGGTCACCTGGTTCAGGATAACCGAATTGTCCCCGTCGGCGATTTCGCTGTCGAGTTCCACACCGCGGTTGATGGGGCCCGGATGCATGATGAGCACCTTGTCTTTCGCACATTCCAAAAGTTCGTGGGTAATGCCGAAGGTGTTGCGGTATTCGCGCATGCTCGGGAGGAGCGCATCGTCCATGCGTTCTTTTTGCAGACGGAGCGCGATGATGGCGTCCGCGTCCTTCACCGCCTTCTTCACGTCGGATTCCCAGGTCACCTTATCCATGAGTTCGGTGTTGCGCGGGACCAGAGTACTCGGTCCGCAGAGCGTCACGTGCGCACCCATCGTCGTCATGCCCCAGAGGTTGCTGCGGGCCACGCGGCTGTGGCGGATGTCGCCCACGATGGTCACGTTCTTGCCTTCAAGCGTTCCAAGTTTTTCTTCGATGGTGAGCATGTCGAGCAGAGCCTGTGTGGGGTGCTCGTGCGCGCCATCGCCCGCGTTCACGATAATCGCATCGCTGTTGTTGGCAAGGAACTTCGGCACGCCAGTCCCCTTGTGGCGGACGACCACGATGTCGATCTTCATCGCCTCGATGTTGCGGAGCGTATCGACGAGGGTTTCGCCCTTCTTCACGCTCGAATTGCTGCTCGTAAAGTTCACCGTGTCTGCCGAAAGGCGCTTCTCGGCGAGTTCGAAGCTCGTGCGGGTGCGGGTGCTGTTCTCGAAGAACAAGTTCACCACCGTCATGCCGCGCAGGCTCGGGACCTTCTTCACGGGGCGTTCCAAAATTTCGCGGAATTGTTTTGCGTTGTCGAGAATCAGGCGGATGTCGTGTTTCGATACTCCGCGCAGCCCGAACAAGTGTTTAATCTCCAAGGCGCTCAAGCTAAGCCTCCACTTCTACGAGATATACTGAATTTTCATTGTCAATAGGTTCTATCATCACGCGGACTTCCTGGTTGCGCGCGGTCTCTACCGTGAGGCCCACGCAGTCGGGCGCGATAGGCAGTTCGCGGTGGCCACGGTCCACCAACACGCACAGGCGGATGGCGGCAGGGCGACCGAGGTCGAGGATAGCCTGCATCGCAGCGCGTACCGAGCGGCCCGTGTAAAGCACGTCGTCCACGAGGATGACCGTCTTGCCTTCCACGGATGCGGGCATCTCGATAAAGCGCATCTCGGTGGAGCCCACACTCTTGCGGTAGTGGAAGTCGTCACGATAGAAAGTCGCGTCAAGGCTCCCCAGTTCGATAGGTTTGCCAAACTTCTGCGAGAGCCTGTCGCTCAGTTTTTTTGCCAGCGGAATTCCGCGGCTCGCCATGCCCAGAACAATCAAGTTCTCGGCCGACGGATGCATTTTTGCAATCTTTGCAGCCATTTCGTCCAGGGCGAATTCCATGGCCTGCGCCGAAAGCAGTTCCTGAATACGTTTGCAGTTGTCTTTCATATAGGTATCAACGCGGTCGCTTCGCTCCCTCCGAGGTATGAGGTCACTCGCTCCGCTCGTTTTGAGTTTATCACCTAGAAATTAGTTTTTTCTGGTCCTTTTTACTCCGAAAAAAGAGTAAATCACCCCCATTTTTTTATATATAGGCAATAAAACCTGTTACGCCTTACAGGTGTCTACCTCATTCTTCAAAGCGCAGCGACCTCAACCCTCAAAGCGACCTTGGGGAGCGACCTCACACCTCAAAGCGTAGCGACCTCATTCCTCATAGCTATAGGAGTTCCCATGTTCAACCAGCTCGACAAGCCCCAGGCCGGCGAGACCATCGCCATCATGAAAACCAACCACGGCACGATGAAGCTCCGCCTCTTCGAAGACCGCGTGGGCGAATGTGCGACCAACTTCATTGAACTTGCCAAGCAGGGCAAGTACGACGGCGCCCCGTTCCACCGCATTATCAGCGGGTTCATGATCCAGGGTGGCGACTTCACCAGAAGGAACGGCACCGGTGGCCATGCCGCAGGCGGCCCCGGCACTACGATCGGCGACAAGTACGACCCGTGCCTCACCCACATGCGCGGAGCCCTCAGCTGGGCAAAGACAGCCATGCCCCACAGCATCGGCAGCCAGTTCTTTATTGTCCACGGCGACAACGTACACTTCTTGGACCACGACCAGTGCGGCCCCGGCCCGGCAGACGGCTACTCCGTGTTCGGCCAGCTCTACGAAGGCTTCGAAGTCCTCGACGAAATCGCAGGCGTCAAGACCGACCGCATGGACCGTCCCTTCGACGACGTGATTATCGAAAGCGTGACAATCGAAAAGGCGTAAGGAGAGGGAGAAGGATCTAGGGGCTAGGATCTAGGGATTATTCACTCTAGCCCCTAACCTCTAGCCTCTAACCCCTAGATTGAAAAATTTTTTCAAATTTTTCAATCTCACCCTTGACAAGGGCCAAATATTTTTCTCTATTTGGCTCACCTTTCGGGGTTATAGCTCAGTTGGTAGAGCGCCTGCATGGCATGCAGGAGGTCAGGAGTTCGACTCTCCTTAGCTCCACTGAAAAAGACTCGCTTGAAAAAGCGGGTCTTTTTTTATCCCCGGTTGACAGCGATATTGCAATTCGGTGTGATACATACAAATCTTTCTGTACAAACCATAATTTATACAAGACAACCTTGTAAGATTTTAATATTTTTTCTCGCACTATGCGACAATTCTTATTCCTTCTCCTTTTGGCCGGAGGCGTATTCGCTTCGGAAGACAACTTCACAGAAGACCTGATTTTTGGCGACACGGGCAGCAAAGCTCCCAAGAACGAAATTGCCAGGAACACACCTGTAAGCTACTCCCCCTTTGAAAAGGACGCTTACCTGACATCCTCCTTTGGCGAGAACAGGGGCACGCGCTACCACGCAGGCATCGACTACTCTACCAACATGGAAGAGGGCTGGCCCATCCTGGCCCCGGAAGACGGCCGCGTCAAGGAAATCCGCACAAGCCCGTTCGGTTACGGCAAGGTCATGCTCTACCAAGGCAAGAGCGGCAAGACATGGGTTTTCGCGCACCAGAGCAGTTTCGGCAAACTGGACATCCAGGTCCGCAAAAAACAGTACGCGACCCACAAGAACGACGTGAAACTGACGCCGAATACACCTTATGCCAAGGGCGACACGCTCACCTTCTCGGGCAGCACGGGTATCGGCAATCCGCACCTACATCTTGAAGTACGACTTGACAAGGATCGCGTGGTTTCTCCCTGCGTTCTGGGAGCCCTCTGCCTCGACACCATCGCCCCGCAGATTTTCGCAGGAGCTATCTGGCAAGGCAACAGCATAGCGGTCACGAGCGCCGAAGCTATCGAAAAGGGTTGCATGGTCACGCCGGTCAAGAACGAATTCGGCCTGTACCTCGCCCTGAAAATCGCCGACTATAGCCGCGAACCCAAGGACAACCCGATGGCCATCCGCCGCCTGGAAGTCTGGCGCTACGACGAAAAGATTTACAGCAAGGTCGTCGATACCTTGCGCTACAGCAAGATGACCGACGTCCGCAACGAACTCCTTTGGACCGAAGAAGCCGACACGGCTGGCGACTGGCACTATATTCCGGCCAAGATTGCCCCGCTTTCCAAATACACCATCGAAGTCGAAGACTTCGCCGGAAACATCACGAAGCGCGTATTCACGCTCCACCCCAAGTGCAACGGCAACAAACCCATCACGCAGGTCAAGAACCAGACGGCCCCCGTCTACACGTTCCTCGGCAAGACCATGCTGAACCTGTTCATGTGCCGTTCCGGCTACAATTTCAAGGTTACCGGAGACAAGGACGAAGTCCTCACCGACGACCTGTGCTCCGCCATGCCCCAAAAAATCACGACACTCGGCCGAGTCCTCCAGGACTACCCCACCGCCAAGTACATCGAATACACTGCAAGCGCCTCCTCCACGGGCGACGGCAAGGCAGTCGACGAAAAGATTGCCGTATTCAGGCGCACGCCCTACCAGACGAACGTCAACTGGAAGGCGGACCTCGGCAACGGGACCACAATCACACAGAAGATTACGGGCATCCCGGTTGCAAAGCTGGACTCGACACCCATCGCGATGGCTGTCACCCGGACCCACACCGACAGTCTTGACTTCTTTGAATTCCACCCCAAGGGCCTCCAGCTGAAAAACTGGAACGTCTGTGTAGAAAACAAGAACAACATGGCTGCGCTCTACTGGCTCGGCGAAACCAGCCGCGACTGGTTCATCTTCGACAAGCAGACCAAGGGCAAGAACCGCTGCGCCTCGGCAAACGAACTGCGCGACGTGGCTCTCATCCTGAACGAAGAACCCATGTCGCTGGGCTTCCCCTACTGGGCCAACTCCTATATCGAAGGAATCAGCCAGCCCGTCTTGAAGATTCCGGTCGTCTACAAGTACGATGGCATTGCCAACGGGAACGCCATAACCGCCAAGGCGAAGAACAAGTGGATTGCCGTCGAATACGATTCCGAGCCCCGCGAACTCGTGCTGGAAGGCACCAAGGTCCCCGATGCCGGCGAAGAGATTACCATAATTATTATGGACGAAGCCAAGCACAAGAACAAGTTTGTTATAACCGTACCGGAACTTTAATCCAACGAAATTTAAATTTCTTGTTAGAACCTCTATGTCCTTCAGAAAACTCGGTATAGCAGTCGTCCTTTCCTCCGCATTCGCGTTCATCGCGTGCGGAGACGACAGCAGTTCAAACAGCGGCGAAACAATTACATGTAAAATTGCTTCGAAAGACCCGCTAGTACTCGATATGGACGAAAACGGCATACACTCAACAACAACAGTTGAACTGAAGGAAAACAGACTTGTCGAAATCGTCAAATTTGACTCCAACGATCACATTCCCGATAGCGTTTTCAACGAAATTTTCAAGCAAGCCTGTGACACATACAAGCAAGATCCCGACTACAACGACACCACTCTTTCCTGCTCCGAAAAAACGATCACGGCAATAAGCCGCATGGAATGGACCGAAAGCGAGTTCAAATCGATCGAGAATTCATTCAAAAAGAAATGCTACCAATATACAGACAAGTCGTCATCGTCTAGCGACTCTTGACTGTAAATATTTCAAAACACAAATCCCGCATTTTCGCGGGATTTTTGATGTAGAGTAATTAACAACGTTTATTCAACGCGATGGCAACAAACAAGGTATGTATCCTTTTTTTCAGTTTATTTTAAACTGAGCACAACAAAAAAAGGAGCACACATGAAATCCAAAAAATTAGGCTTAGCTATCCTCATCAGCACAGCATTCGCATTCACCGCTTGTGAAGACGTGGCTTCAGCAGCAGCCGACGCAGTAACCGAACCGCAGGTCCAGAACTCCGACGCAAGTGGCACGGACACGGCAGCACCGGACAATGCTGCGACTCCTACAGAAGATTCTCAGGCAGCTCCGGCCACCGACACTTCGGCACCGGTTACCGAAATGGCTCCGACAACAGACGCTCCGGCTACGACTCCGGATGCTGGCACTCCGGCAACAACTCCGGATGCAGGCACTACACCCGACGCAGGCAACACATCCTCCACAACACCTGACGCAGGCACCACTCCGAGCGGTGACATGGGCGGCTTCGGCGGCGGCGACATGGGCGGCTTCGGCGGCGGCGACATGGGCGGCTTCGGCGGCGGCGACATGGGCGGCTTCGGCGGCGGCGGCATGGGCGGCTTCGGCGGCGGTGACA
>JAEERM010000089.1 GCA_016285835.1 Fibrobacter sp. | reverse complement strand
TCATTTGGCCCATCTTCTTGTAGTCGATGGAGTTGCGAAGGTTCTTGGGATCGTCGTTCTTGAGCGGGGTGAACAACGCGGGGAAAACACCAGTAAGTTGAGAAGCGTTAGTAATCTGCATAGTGCTCATAATATATAAAAATGTTTGCTCGTTTTTATGCTTGATTGTTGGGGATGGCGTTTTGAAACGGAAACAGGCGGTCAAGGACCGCCCGAAACTTCACAAAAGAGAAGCTAAAGTTCCTGGATTGTCTTTTCCGAGAGCTTTGTGACCGCAGCGATTTCCGTCAGGGAAAGTTTTCCCTGATCGCGCCCCCCTAATTTGACCTCGTTTTGGAATAGCCTGGAATCGTAGCCTTTCTTGACTTGAAGAGTCCTGAGCTGGTACGCAGAGTCTGCTGAAGTGCTATCGAAGGGGGTGAGCTTCACTTTTTTGTCATCCCCGCGAAGGCGGGGATCTCCTATTCTATTTGCAATAAGTTATATTTCCCCCTAAATAGCCCGTTGCCTTTTGGCATTGGGCGACCGGTTTTTGAGATTCGTCTCTTATTCTTGCTACAGAAATACGACCAAATTTTCAATCGGCAGAGAATAAGACGAGCGCTCACGTCCCTATCGGGGCGTGGGTCGTTTGTGCTTATTTGTCCGATAGGTTGCTTGGTCGTGACCTCTGTAGCAATAGGTGCTTTCGGCTCCACGCCTTTTTTGTTTTTTAGGTCGTGCGAAGTTGAATCCCTGAATGGAGCTGAATCATTCCATTCAAGGATGCGCCATGACTGATTTAGATAAGAGCAAGTTCCAAGCCGTAGAACGCTACATCGCCGAAGTCTCCAAACAGTTTGCGACGGGCAAGGCAACCGAGCACAGTTACCGTCCGGCGTTGGCTTCGCTCTTGTCGGAACTTTTGCCCAAGTATGTGGTGACGAACGAACCTCGGCGCATTGACTGCGGTGCCCCGGACTACATCATCTCCAAGGGTGGCGCATCGAACATTCCGGTGGCGTTTGTCGAAGCAAAGGATGTGAACGACCGCGACCTAGACGGCAATCGTGAGCATAAGGAACAGTTCAACCGGTACAAAAATTCTCTCGACCACATCTTGTTTACGGACTATCTTGATTTCCATCTCTACGAGTTCGGCGAATTTGTCGATAGCGTGCGCATTGCCGAAGTTCGCGGTGACAAGGTGGTTGTTATCCAGCCGAATGTCACGAAATTTTTGGAGATGGTGGATTCCTTCTCGGGTGCACTCCCGCAAAAGATTACGTCTGCAAAAAAGCTGGCGCAGATGATGGCGGCAAAGGCGAAACTCCTTGCCGAAACGATTCACAAGACGCTTGAGAATGATACGGACAAGACGGGTGAACTGGCTGGGCAGTGGAATGCATTCAAGAACATCCTGATTCACGATTTGACGGAAAAGGCGTTTGCCGATATTTATGCGCAGACGATTGCATACGGCATGTTTGCGGCGCGACTCCACGACAAGACTCCCGACACGTTCTCGCGAGCCGAGGCGGCGACGCTGATTCCCGAAACGAACCCGTTCCTGCGCAAGATTTTCCAGAGCATCGCCGGCTTCGACATGGACGAAAGTATTGTTTGGATCGTGGATGACCTGGTCGAGACGTTCCGCGTTACCGACATTTCCAAGGTGATGAAAAACTTCGGGCAATCAAGTGGTCAGGGCGATCCGCTGATTCATTTTTACGAAGATTTTCTGTACCATTATGACCCGAAACAGAAAAAGTCCTGTGGCGTTTATTACACACCGGAGCCGGTTGTCGATTTCATGGTGAATGCGGTGGATGAAATTCTGAAGGACACGTTCAAGCTACCGATGGGCCTTGCCGACACAAGCAAGGTGAAACTCAAGCGATCGAACGACCTGTATACCGACAATCGCACCACTGACCACAAACGTCATGAGGAAAAGGAATATCATCGAGTGCAGATTCTCGACCCTGCGACGGGCACGGCGACATTCCCCGCAAAGATTGTGCGGAAAATTTACAGCAGCATGCAGGGCAATTTGGGTGCATGGCAAAACTATGTGGATGAACATCTTTTGCCTCGCCTGAATGGATTCGAGTTTATGATGGCTCCTTATGCGATTGCGCATTTGAAGCTCGATATGGTACTTTCCGAAACAGGCTACGTTCCTCAAAAGAACAAGCGTCTGCGTATTTACCTAACCAATTCCTTGGAAGAATGTGACCCCAATACGGGAACGCTATTTGCGCAGTGGTTGGCACAAGAAGCAAGTGAAGCGAACTTCGTCAAGCGCGATACTCCTGTAATGGTGATGATTGGGAACCCGCCGTATAGCGTGAGTAGCAGTAATAAGGGTGAGTGGATTCAGAATCTTCTAGTTGATTACAAGAAAAACTTGAATGAAAAGAAGATAAATCTTGATGATGATTATATCAAATTCATTCGTTTGGCTCATTATTATGTTGAGAAAAATGGCGAAGGAATTGTAGCTTACATTTCAAATAATAGTTTTATTGATGGGATTACCCATCGCCAAATGCGGCTCAGCTTGTTGCAGTCTTTTGACGAAATATATATCCTAGATTTACATGGAAATGGTAAAAAAAAAGAGTCTGCTCCTGATGGCAGCAAGGATGAAAACGTCTTTGACATTATGCAAGGCGTAAGCATTAACATCTTCGTGAAGAAAGGAAATTCCGTTGCGAGCGGAGCGTCTTGTCATTCCCGGCGCCTGTCCTCGCTTGACGGGGATGACCGGGAATCTCCTTTGGCTCGCGTTTTTCATTACGAACTCTACGGCAAGCGCTCTGAAAAATACCATTATCTTAAAACGCATTTCATCAAAGACGTTCCTTGGCAAGAACTGAATCCGCATACTCCGCAGTATTTCTTTGTGCCTAAGGATTTCTCGGCACAAAGTGAATATGAAAAAGGATTTAAGATTGATGAACTAATGAATGTATATAATTCTGGCATTCAAACGAAAAGGGATGCGTTAAACATTTTCTTTGATGAAAATGATGCTGCTGAAATAAAAAAAGATTTTGTTAATCTTTCTGCTTATGATTTGAGTCAAAAATATGATGTGAAGGATGGTCGAGATTGGCAAGTTGTTTCTGCAAAAAACGATTTGATGAAAAATGAAATTATTGCTAATAAAATAGATTATAGACCTTTTGATGTTCGATGGACTAATTATACTGGTAAAACAAAAGGAATAATGGGGTATCCGCGTTTTAAAACAAATTGCAATATTATTGGAAAAGAAAATTTAGTTTTAACAACCTGCCGCCAATTAAGTACGTTTGATTTTCAACATATATTTGTTACGACCCATATTTCAGATTTGAATTCTGTTTCATTGCAAACGAAAGAGCAGTCATATGTCTTCCCGCTCTTTCTCTATCCGACGGAAAACGAAGCCAATCTTGGCGAACAGCGAAAGCCAAACCTTGACGAAACCATCTGGCGAAAAATTGATGCCTGCCTAGAAGGAGATTCCCGCCTTCGCGGGAATGACAATCAAAAAAATTGCGGAAATGACAATCAAGAAGAACATGCTACGACTCCAGAGCATATCTTTGATTACATTTATGGTGTTCTCCATTCGCCATCCTATCGCGAGCGCTACAAGGAATTCCTGAAAATCGATTTCCCTCGAATTCCGTATCCCGAGAATGCTGAGGAATTCAATCGTATCGCCGCCATTGGCGAAAAGCTTCGCAAACTTCACTTGATGCAAGAAATCCCACAACCGCTAACGGTTTCGTTTAACATTCCTGGTGATAATGTTGTGTCAGAAGTTCGGTATGAAAAGGAGATCCCCGACCGAGTCGGGGAAGACAAAGTGGGTAAGGTTTATATCAACAGGACACAGTGCTTTGAGAATGTTCCCGAGCTGGCGTGGAACTTCTACATCGGTGGCTACCAACCCGCGCAAAAATGGCTCAAGGACCGCAAAAACCGCACACTCACATACGATGATATTGAACACTATCGCAAAATCATCGCCGTCCTCATCGAAACCCATAATTTGATGCAAGAACTAGGCTGATTAAGAAGAAGTCTTCGCGGACATTAAGCGAAGGTTTGTGTAAAAACATAGTCGAAAATGTAAAAGTGTCTACCGAGTGCGAAGAGTCCCCTTTCACGCCCCTTTTTCTCTCGTCGCTCGTCTCCTCATAGGGGATAACGTCCACTAAGGGATTAAAATCCCTAGTGTTGTATATCTCGTCGCTCGTCTCTTTTCTATATTTCCCCCCGTAAAATTTCAAACACAGGAACCCCTATGGAAAACATTACCCAGATTTGGAAAAAGATTCAGTCCCCCGAATTCAACCCGGCTACCGACATGGCGCTTGTCGAACAGGTGAAGCAGGTCGCATTGACTTCTCAGGAGCCCGCCAAGGTGAGCTTTGGTACTTCTGGCTGGCGTGGTGAAATCGGTTCCGAATTTACGCTCCGCAACCTCCAGGTGGTGGGTGCCGCCATCGTTCGCCTTTACAGGGAAGCGACTCCCGAACTTTTCGAAGCCCTCGGCGTGAAGGACTTTGCCGAACTCCAGAAGCGTGGCGTGGTCGTCGGTCATGACAACCGCCTGCTCGGTCATGAATTCTGCGAAGCCGTGGCTGACCAGTTTGCGAAGGCCGGCGTGAAGGTCTACTACGGTGGTGAAATGCCGACTCCGGAATTCAGCGCCTGCATCGAAATGCTCGGTGCCGCCTGCTCCATCAACATGACCCCGAGCCACAACCCGAGCCACTACAACGGCATCAAGTTCAACCCGGCCGACGGCGGTCCTGCGGGTCCGGAAATCACGAACGTCATCACGAAGCTTTCTAACGAAATGATGTCCACTTGGAAATTTGAACCGGTGGGCAAGGTTGACTGGGAAATTATCGACTCCCTCAAGATTTACAAGGAATTCCTTGTGAAGCAGGGCACAATCAAGTTCGACCGTATCAAGGACTTTATCAAGAAGGGTCGCCTCACGCTCGTGTGCGACCACGTGCACGGCTCTACCCGCCGCCGTCCGGCTGCGCTGCTCGACAATCCGGAATGCCTCATCACGCTTCGCAACGAAGATGACTCCCTGTTCGGCGGCATCGCTCCCGAACCGTCCAGCAAGAACCTCGAGAAGGTCCGCAAGGTGCTGGACGAGAGCAAGTCCTGGTTCCGCCTGGGCGCAATCTTCGACCCGGATGGCGACCGTATCCGTTTCTACGACGGTACCCGTGAAATCGACATGAACCAGTTTGGCGCTATCGCGTTCCACTACATGGCAACCTGGCGCAAGGAACAGGGCTGCGTGGCCAAGTCCGTCGCGACTTCCAACTTTGTGAACATCATCGCCGAAAAGCTCGGCGTGCCTGTGATGGAAACTCCGGTGGGCTTCAAGAACTTCCGCCCGTGGCTTTCCCGCAATGCCAAGCAGAAGGCTCTCGTGGCCTTCGAAGAATCCGACGGTATTTCTGGCCTCAACAACACGCTCGAAAAGGACGCCCAGTTCGGCCTCCTCATCGCCCTCGAAATCATGGCTGCAACCGGCAAGAACCTCGGCGAATACCTTGATGCCCTGTACGAAGAATACGGCCGCTTCTACCCGACGCGTTCGGGCTTCGAAGTGGACAAGTCCCTCGTGGGAGCCCCGCTCAAGGCCAAGGTCGACGCCATTGCCGATATCGCGAAGCCGGGTGCCAAGGTCATGGTTGGCAATAACGAAAAGACCGTGAAGCAGCTTCTCACTCTCGATGGCGTGAAGGTCATTTTCGACGATGACTCCTGGATGCTCGTGCGTCCGTCGGGTACGGAACCGAAGGTGCGCATTTATACGGAATGCCGCAACCCGGACGAGAAGGACCCGATGTTCGAGGCTGCCAAGGCGCTGTTCTTCAAGAATTAATGTTGCATACATTGGAATAGGATTGATGGAAAAATGAAAAAGATAATCGCTGTGTTGTTCCTGGCTTGTGCCCTTTTGGGCTATGCCCAGGATAGCTCCATAAAGCCCGAGTTTCAGGCTTTTTCTGGAGCCTTGGTCAAGTTGAAAAAGGCGAAGAAAGGCTATCACAAGTTTATGTTGGAGATAGTTGCTGCTCCGTGGGCATTTAAGGCCGAAGGTGAGGTTGCTGCTCCTGGTGGCGACCCCGACATGCTCATCAATGCCCTTTTCGATGGCGACCTCTATGCAGTGCTTGCTTATGTTCCTTCGGCGACGTCGGGTGCAGACGGTCAGGAATATCAGGTCGGGCTTTTCGACATGATGCTTTTCTTTGAGGATGAACCGACGAAAATCCGCAACTTGAAATTTACCCTCTTGCCGCCTGCAAACGACGACTGGGCGATGAGTGCGTTCAACGATGCGCAATCCTCCGGTTCGTTGCTCGGTAAAATCTGGAAGGGTAAGTACGACCGCGAAATTACGAAGGCTTCCGCGAATCCGTTGACGAAGCAGTCGGTGCGTTCGATGCAGAGGGCTGCCGAGGAAGCTGCCGCCAAGGAAGAAGAAGAACGCATGGCCAAGATGGCTGCGAAAAAGTCCAAGAAAAAGAAGAAGAAGGCGGCTGTTGTTGACGAATGCGACGATCCGGATATGACGGTGAAGGAAAAGCGTCGCTGTCAGATGAAGGCGAAAAACGCAGCGCCAAAGTCTGCGGAGCCGAAGAAAAAAAAGAAAAGAAAGAAAAAAAGAGAATAAGTTTCACTAAAAATCCAAAAACCTGAATATTTGAGGTAATCTATGTCCGGTCACTCCAAATGGGCCACCACCAAACGCAAGAAAGCCAAGACTGACGTCGCTCGCGCGAAGGCTTGGAACAAACTTATTAAGGAAATTTCCATCGCTGCCAAGCTCGGCGGCGGCAACCCCGACGCGAACCCGCGCCTGCGTGCGGCAATCCTCAAGTCCAAGAGCCAGAGCTTGCCGACCAAGAATATCGAAAGCGCCATCGCCAAGGGTACGGGTGCGAACTCCGGTACCGAAATGACGGAGCCGCTGTACGAAGGACGCGGCCCGGGTGGCATTGCCATCATGGTGCAGTGCATGACCGACAACAAGGTCCGCACGGTTGCCGAAATCCGCAACATCTTCAACAAGAACAATGGTTCCATGGGTGAATCTGGTTCTGTGTCTTGGGCTTTCACCTACAAGGGCGTGATTGTCGTCGATGCCGAAAAGTATCCCGAAGACCAGGTGATGGACCTCGTGCTCGAAGCCGGTGCCGAAGACATGACGACCGAAGACGGCGTGCATGAAATCTCCACCAGCCCCGAAGCTTTCGACGCTGTGTCCAAGGCCCTCGAAGCCGCCAACATCGAAATGATGAGCGCTGAAATCACCTACGTCGCCAACGACCCGGTGAAGCTCGGTCACGACGATGCACAGAAGCTCCTCAAGCTCATCGACAAGTTCGAAGACCACGACGACGTCCAGGACGTGTACCACAACGCCGAAATCGACGAAGCGGACATGGACGCTGAATAAGGTCGTGCCTAAGGCACCCTGAGCTACAGGGTCACTGTGAGGTTATGTTATATTGAGTCATCCCCGCCTTGTGCGGGGATTTCTTTTTATATTGATATTGAACCGCTCAATGGAGGCCCCGTGAAAAAGAATCCTTTTTTCCTGTTGCTTGCAATTTCTTTTTCCGCAATTTTGTTTGCGTGTGCCGGTCACAATAACGGGCCTTTCCCGGATCGTATCAATTTGAGCGATCCGACTCCTGCTGAACAGGCTATGCATGCGGCTGAATTCAGGACGATGGATTCCCTTGCACAAATAGGATTGGCATTGGCTATGCAGGATGGACTTGCCTGGATTGCTTCGGATTCAATCAGTGTGGACTTTCCGGAGTCCCGGTTGCGAGAACTGAGTGGTTGGGTGGCTCAAGGAAACGTGGATGACGGATTTTGTCTTTTTTACGGAAAGACCGATTCTGGGTTTGTGCAAATTGCCCGCTATGATTTTGTTGGCGGTGCAATAAATCGGTCCCTTGGAAAGATCGATATCCCGGAAGGAAAGATTTATGACCTGGTGAAAATGAACGATTCCGCAAATACCTTTTTTAACAACTCCAGTGCAAGGCTGAATATCAGGTACAACTCGTACATTCTAGAAAAAGACGGTAAGTATACTTACTATGCCATGCCCGCGACAACGGGGGAATATGCCGTTTATGGCGGAGCCGTAAAACTATCGATGGGGGAAAACTCATGGAATTTAGAATTGCTTCACAAGAGTCCTATTCCCTTGAAATGGAAAGACATTACAGGTGATAATATTGGTGCTCGCACATCGTCAATGGGCGACTTGCTGAACGAAGCCGATTTTGCTCAGTACTACATTACATGGAATGCCGCTCCCCAACAAATTATCCAGACAAAAAAGTATACGATATTGCTGGCGAGAAATAATAATGGTCAAATGTCCATTATGGTTGCAAAATAATTTGCCTTCTCTTTTTTAGCCATTGGACGGTTTGTTTAATCAATCTGGCATTTCACGAAGAATTGTAAATTTATTTTTGATACTTTTTTACCTAGTGCATAACTGGGTTGATTTTTTTATATTTACGATAGGTGTATACTTACATGAAATTGATCCTGTCTGCATTGGTGCTGATGCTCCTTTTTTCCGGCTGTGCCTTTAATAGGGGCGTGCAGGGACAGGCTCGTTCCATCACCGCTCTCGATGCCGAAAATTTCAGGATTATTGAAAAACGCCAGGCGCTCGGTGCTTCCATTGCGTCGCAAGATAGGGTTGCGTGGGTAGCTTCCGATTCTGTCGTCTCTAACATTAACCCTTCGGCGCTCGATAAAATCGAAGGCTATGTGGCGCAGGGCGATACCCAGGACGGCTATGCCGTTTTCTATGGCTATCAGGATGACCGCTATATCCAGGTGGCGCGTGTCGATTTCAAGGATGGACGCTTGACGAAGGATTTTGTTGAAAAGGCGATAGATGACGAGCGGTTGCTCGGCCTCGTGAAAGCGAACAATTCTGCAAACCGTCGTTTCAATCTTTATACAGATAAACTAAATATCGTCTACAACTCGTACATCATGGAAAACGACAGCGGGTACACGGTTTACTTCATTCCCGGTTCCACGAACGACTACCTCGTGTTCGGTGGATGTTTTAGGCTTTCCTCAAGCGATTCGCAGGAATGGACTATCGAGAAATTGCACAATGGTCCTGTGGCAATAAAGTTCGAAAAAGTCAAGCAGAGCAACATGCTCATGCGCACGTCGTCGAACGACAAACTCCCTTCCGAAACAGATTACGCCCAGTTCCACATTACAAAACAATGGGCTCCGGTTCAGTACATACAAACGAGTTCGTACGTGTTCTTGCTCAAGTACGACAAAGTAACCGGTTTTACAAATACGATGATGGTGAAATAGTTAGCGGCCGAGAGTTTCCCGGTAGCTGTGTACAGCGGCCTTGTAGTTTGTGACCGCTTTTGCGACGCGTTCGGCCAGGTCTTGCTGACCCTTGGCAGTCATCATGTAGGCTTCGTCTTCGAGGTTGCTGATGAATCCCAGTTCGATGAGCACGGCGGGCATCATCGCGCCGACGAGGACCATGAACCCGGCACCGCCCACGCCGTTCGCCTGCTTGACAATCTTTCCACCGTCAAAACTCTTCAGCAACTCCTCGGTGAACATGTAGCTGTTCTGCTTGTACTTCTCTAGGCGGGCTTCGAGCTTGAACCATTCGAGGGGGGAGAGTTCTTCTTTGGCGTTCTTTTCGCCGTAGAGCGTGGCCACCTTGTTTTCGCGGCGGGCTATGGCCTTGTCTTCTTCGCTTTCCGGGGCGCGGAGCACGTAGAAGTGGTAGCCGTGGATGATTTTCTTGCGTTCGGCATTTGCGTCGATGGCGTTGCAGTGCAGGCTCACGAACAGGTCGCCGTCCCACTTGTTGGCGAGGTTCGCGCGTTCGCCGAGTTCAATGAACACGTCTTTTTCGCGGGTGAGCTTGACGTTGAAGCCTTCTTTTTCCAGTTCGTCGCGCAACAGTTTGGCGACGGCGAGGACGATGTCTTTTTCGTTGGCCTTCTTGCCCTGCGCGCCAGGGTCCTTGCCTCCGTGTCCGGGATCGATGACGATGGTGCGGACTTCACGTGTGCCGGCAGTCTCGTTCTTGGACTTGGCGACGTTCTGCACGTTTTTTTCGGGAGCCTTGGTTTCGGGAGCTTTGGCTTCGGCCTTGGCCTGCTGCTTTCCGAGAATCTTCGCAATGTCTGCCGCGACGATCAGGATATGGCCGTTCTCCATGACGGGGGCTTTGGAAAGTTCGATGGACTTGCCCTTGTACGTGGCGAAGGGCATGTCTATGGCGAAGCGTACGGTGTCTTTCGCCTTTTCGAGGATGAATGTTTTTTGGACAGGGAACCAGTGGAACGAGAGGCCGTGGTCCTTTGCCGCCGTCTCGGCGTCGACACGCCCGCTAGTGTCTGCTAGCGCGAATGTCCAGCAGACCATCAGCAACAAAGCCAAAATTAGCGACGGGCTTTTGCAATGCGCGCGATTTCCATCTTGGCGTCGCGATTGATGATATCCTGTCGCTTGTCGCGTTGATCCTTGCCTCGGCATATTCCTACTTCAAGTTTTGCAATTCGATTTTTAAAATACATTTTGAGCGGAACGATGGTGCAGCCCTTCTGTTCCTTTGCCTTGCGCATTTTCTGTATTTCGTGGACGTGCGCGAGCAGTTTGCGGCGGCGGGCGGGGAAATGGTTGAACCGGTTCGCGAATAGGTATTCGTCGATATGTGCCCCGACGAGCCAGAGTTCGTTCTTGTCTTCGGTGATGTCGACCCAGGCTTCACCCAGGGTACACTTGCCATCGCGGATGGACTTGATTTCAGAGCCAATGAGCATAATACCCACTTCAAACGTCTCGTCGACGAAATAGAGGTGATTGGCCTTGCGGTTCTGGATTACGGGAGTTTTCGATTCTTTGCTAGCCATCGGTACGCGTGGTCATCTCTTCGGGAATGACGTCCGAAACGACATCGTTCAAGAGCTTGGTAAGTTCGCGGCTGGCTTCGAAGACGGGCTTGATGCCTGCATCGACTTTCACGGATTCGCCGGTACGCGGGTTCCTGGCTAGGCGTTCCTTGCGTTCCTTGATTTTGAAGCGACCGAAACCGCGGATTTCGATATTGTTCCCGCTGGACATGGCCTTGATGATGGAGTCCAGGAAACATTCGACAATAGCCTTGGTATCGACCTGGGTGAGGCCGGTACGTGCCGAGATATCTTCGACGATATCTTTTTTCGTAATGTTACCCTTGACTGCTGCCATTAACGTAACTCCGTAAAAATCAAGAACTTACTTGTATATATTTATAAAAATTTTGGATAAAAGTCAAACTTTAGATGACCATCCGGAGCGTTTTTTTTGCTTATGGGGGACTGCCTTGTCCAGTTCGGTGGCCAATTCGCGGCATCCGTCGCCATTTAGGGCCGAAGTGACGATGAATTTTTCCTTGTGGGCCTTGAATTTCTTGATGGCTGCATCTATCCCGAGGTCGCTCTTGTTCAGGGCGATGACATACGGTTTCTGGGCCAGCTTGGGGTGGAATGCCTTGAGCTCGTCCTTGAGGACGGTGAACTGCTCGTAGGCGTTCTCGGCGAAGCCGTCGATGACAAAGAGCAGCGTGTGCGTGCGCTCAATGTGCTTGAGGAACTGGTGGCCGAGGCCCTTGCCTTCGCTCGCGCCTTCGAGGAGTCCCGGAATGTCTGCCACCACGAAACTGTGGCCGTTCATCTGCACGATGCCGAGGACGGGCTCGAGCGTGGTGAAGGGATAGTCGCCGACTTTCGGGCGACCGCTAGAAATCTTGTTCACGAGGCTCGACTTGCCTGCGTTCGGGAAACCCACGAGGCCCACGTCGGCCATGAGCTTGAGTTCCAGGAAAAGCTCGCGACGTTCGCCCTTCTCGCCGGGAGTGCACTTGCGGGGTGCCTGCACCTTGGGAGTGGCGAAATGCTGGTTGCCCATGCCACCCTTGCCGCCGCGTGCAGCAATCCACTTCTGGCCTGCTTCGGTGAGGTCGGCAAGGATGCGACCATCGGCGTCCTTGACGATGGTGCCACGCGGAACATCCACGATGAGGTCGTCGGCCGATGCCCCTGTGCAGCGCTTCGCGCCGCCGGGCTGGCCGTTGCCTGCCTTGTAAAGGCGTGCGTTGCCCATGTCGAGCAGCGTGGAGTATTGCTCGTTGACTCGCAGGATCACGTGACCGCCACGCCCGCCGTCGCCCCCGTCGGGGCCGCCCAGGGGCACGAACTTTTCGCGGTGGAAACTGCAGATGCCGTCACCGCCTTTGCCGGAGCGTACTTCGATGGATTTTTCGTCTAAAAACATGGGGAGTGGCTTGTGGTTGGTGGTTTGTGGTTAGGGAGATTAAACGAGACTAATGCTTTCGTCGAGGCCGAGCGCGATGTTCATGTTCTGGATGGCGGCACCGCTTGCGCCCTTGCCCAGGTTGTCGATAATCGTCGTCACCTGCATCACGTTCTCGTTGCCGAAGACCTGGATGCGGGCGTTGTTCGTGTCGTTGCAGACAGTCGGGTCGAGCCTTCCGTTGAACAGCACGGGGGCAGCCTCGTAGGGCATCACCTTCACGAAGCGGCTACCTTCGTAGTGCTTGGCGAGGATTTCGGTGAGGCCTTCGGGGTTAAGCTTTTTGGTGAGCGTGTTCGCGAAGATGGAAACCGTCACGGCCATGCCCTTGTAGTAGGGGCCAAGCACCGGATTGAAGAACGGCGTGTTCTCGAGTTCGCAGTACTTCTTCATCTCGGGGAGATGCTTGTGGGCAAGTGCAAGAGCATACGGGGCGGGGGCCATGATTGCCTTTGATTCGCCGGCCTTGTGCTCCATTGCCGCGGCTTCTTCGTATTCGGCAATGAGCTTCTTGCCACCGC
This sequence comes from Fibrobacter sp., assembly GCA_016285835.1. Lineage (GTDB taxonomy): Bacteria > Fibrobacterota > Fibrobacteria > Fibrobacterales > Fibrobacteraceae > Fibrobacter. The sequence goes on along the minus strand of JAEERM010000089.1, from coordinate 2,346 downwards.
CAGAATAACCGGTGATGCTGTAGGCAGAAACGTTCGTGTTCTTCGGGAGGATACCTGCGGCAACCAGCGGGTACACGCCGAGGATGAATCCCGAGGCGTGGCAGCCGGGGTTCGCGATGCGTTTGCTCTTCGAGATAGCTTCGCGCTGGGCGGCCGAGAGTTCGGGCATGCCGTAGGTCCAGGCCGGGTTCACGCGGTGTGCCGTCGATGCATCGATCACGCACGTGTTCGGGTTGTCGCAGAGGGCTGCACTTTCGATAGCGGCTGCGTCGGGCAGGCAGAGGAAGGTGACATCGGACTCGTTGATGAGCCTCTTGCGTTCGGCAGTATCCTTGCGCAATTCGGGAGCGATGCGCAACACTTCGACATCGGTGCGCTTCGCGAGTCTCTCATAAATCTGCAGGCCAGTCGTACCTGCTTCACCGTCTACGAAAACTTTGAACATGGTTTTTCCTTCGGAAAAAGGTTTTGAGGTCGCACACGGGGTGTGCTTTGAGGTGTGAGGTCGGCACTTCGTGCCTTTGAGTTGGCGCCTATGGCGCGATTATTATTACTCAAAGGGAGCAGGCCGAAGGCCGTAGGCGACCGAGCTCATACCTCAAGGGGCGTTAGCCCCGTCCTCGTTGCTACTTGCCTGCTCCGCAGCACTTCTTGTACTTCTTGCCGGAGCCGCACGGGCACGGGTCGTTGCGGCCGACATCCGGGCCTTCCTTCTTGATGGTTTCCTGCTTCACAGCACGGCCGTCGTAGAAGAACCATGCGCCGCCCACCTTGTGGAACTCGCCGAGTTCGTGGTGGTTGCGGGTGATGTTGCCTTGCTTGAAGCGTGCGATGAATTCAACCCAGCCGATGTTCTTTTCTTCTTCGGTCTTGGTCTGCTTGATTTCGATGCCGAGCCATTCGGAGTCGTTGCTCCAGGCGGTCACGCTCGGTTCGTCGAAGTCGCTACGCTGGGTCGCTTCGAGAGAATCCTTGAGCCACTTGATTTCGTGCTTGGCATAAGCCGTGTAGCGGGAGCGCATCAGGGCTTCGGGGGAGGCGGCCAGGGCAGTTCCCTTGATAATCGGTTCGCAGCATTCGCCGTATTCTTTTCCGCTTCCGCAGGGGCATAAATCTTTAGACATATTCCATCCTTATCAGTTATGAGCAGTGAGTTTTGAGTGATGAGGACTTTTGCTCAATGCTCTTTTTAATTTTAAAAATTAGTTAATACCATACTGAACAGCTCGCAGCTCATGGCTCATAGCTCATAGCTCATTGTTCACTGCTCACCGCTAAATAACTTTCTTCATGAGCCAGAATTCTTCCTTGCCTTCGCGGCCGGGGATGCTGTTCACCGCGGGGATGCGTTCCACCACGTCGAACACGCCGCCCAAGCGGGCCATGAGTTCGCCTTCGCTCGTGCAGTGCGGAGGACCCTGCAAGGTCTTGCCGTTCATGAGCGGGTACATGAGGCAAATGAAAAGCCCGTCGTCCTTGAGCATCTTGTAGCAGACTTCAAAAAATTCGTCGCGACGTCCCGGGTGGATGGCAGAGAATGCACCGTAATCGTAAACGATGTCGAAAAGCTGTCCGCCGCGCTTTGCGTCCTTGGGAGAAAGCGAGAACAGGTCGAGATCCAGCGAGTGCAGGTTCTTGTGCTTGCGGCTCAGGTGGTCAAGTTCGTCCACTGCGGTCGGGGCAAAGTCTACGGCGAGAACTTCGTGACCACGTTCCGCCCAGGCTTCGGCATCGTAGCCGAACCCTGCGCCGGGAATCAATACGGAACCCGTTGCGGGGCAGGAGGGGTGCTTGAAGAATTCAAGCAGGGCAGGTGTCGCCTTCTTGAAATTCCAATAATCCTTGCCTTCAACATAGAGGTTGTCCCAAAATTCCGGGAGGTTTTGCGTTAACATTCTTTACCTTCCTTTTTGTACGCAAGCTGCCCACAGGCGGCGAGGATATCCCTGCCGCGGGGGTTGCGGATCGTTATTTGTACTTCTGCAGCTCGCACGGTGGCGAGAAAATCTTCGACTTCTTCGGGGGTCGGGGCGTGCAGCGTCGGGTCGTCGCCGTCGTTTAAGACGATGGCGTTCACCTTCACGCGGCGCGGGGCGCAAATGCGGATAAGTTCTTTGGCTGCCTTCGGGGTGCAGGTGATGTCCTGGATGAGCACGAACTCGAAGGTCACATAGTTGTCGGTGCGGCGGATGTACTCGTCGACGGCTTCCAAAAGTTTTTCGATGGGCCACACCTTGTTCACGGGCATCACGGACGAACGGTATTCGTTGTTCGTGCTGTTGAGGCTCACGGCGAGGCAGCAGGGCGTGTTCCTGTCCACGAGTTCCTTCATCTTGGGGACAACGC
>JAEERM010000010.1 GCA_016285835.1 Fibrobacter sp. | reverse complement strand
CGAAGCTGCCGGCGAAAAAGTTTTAAAAGAGGAAAAATAAGATGGTTAACGAAATCAAGAATTCCCTGAACGGGGCGGGACTCAAGGTGGCAATCGCCGTCGCCCGCTTCAACGAGGTCGTGACCGATAAGCTCTTGGAAGGGGCGCTCCGCCAGCTCGAACTGCTGGGCGTTGCCGACAAGGACATTACCGTTGTGCGCGTTCCGGGTGCGTTTGAACTCCCGGGCGTGTGCCGCCGCCTTGCCGATTCGGGCAAGTACAATGCCGTGATGGCCCTCGGTGCCGTAATCCGCGGCGAGACGAGCCACTACGACGTGGTGGTGAATGCTTCTACGGGCGGTGTCGCAAACATCGCTGCCGAAGGCAAGCTTCCCGTAATTCTCGGAATCCTCACGACCGATACCGTGGACCAGGCGATGAACCGCGCTGGCCTCAAGGCGGGTAACCTCGGGAGCAACTGGGCATCCACCGCCGTCGAAATGGCAAATTTGTACAAGGCTTTGTCCTAACCATTTGCCCTAACCACCAACCACTAATCACTAACCACTAGTTATGAACGTAAGTTATCGACCAGCCCGTGAATTTGCAATGCAGTTGCTGTATGCTATGGAGATTACCAGTGCGACAGCAGGGGAGGCTTTGCCCGGTGTGCTCGAAAGTCGCCCGATCCATGACGACCAGAAAAAATATGGAATGAAACTGGTGGACCTTGTCCAGGCCCATCGCGAAGAACTGGACGAAGACATCAAGAATGCCGCCGTGCACTGGGAAATCAACCGCATGGCAAAACTCGACCGCATCATCGCGCGTATCGCGATGGTTGAACTCCTGTACGTCCCGGATATCCCCATGAAGGTGGCCCTTTCCGAGGCGGTCCAGATTGCGGCCAAGTACAGCACGGACTCCTCGAGTTCGTTCGTCAATGGAATTTTAAATGGCTTCATGCTGAAGCATGGAATTGTCTCTAGCTCTCAAAATAAGGAGAAGTAGTCGTGATAAAGGAAAAATGGATGAAACACATTTTTGCCGGCATTTCCTGCCTGGTTGCTCTCATCGTCTATGCGATGACGATGGCGCCGACCGTCAGTTTCTGGGACTGCGGCGAATTCGTTGCCTGTGCCAATACTCTTGGCATTCCCCATCCTCCTGGAACCCCGTTCTTCGTGTTCTTTGCGCGTGCCGTAATCGTGTTGCTCCCGTTCGTGGGCGAAATTGCTAAGCGCGTGAACTACATTTCCGTGGTGAGTTCCGCGGCTACGGTTTACGTGACGGCTCTGTTTGCTTGGGAATTCCTCGCATCCATCCTCAAGAACGACGCCCTCGCTGCCAAGATTTCTGGAAGGATCCGCACGTTTGTGCTTGGCACGGCTTCCCTGGTCGCCGGCTTCCTCCTGACGTTCTCCGACACGTTCTGGTTTAATGCTGTCGAAGCCGAAGTCTATGGCCTTGCGATGTTCATCTTGATGCTCATCTCTTACCTCGGCCTTGTCTGGTACAACAAGAGAGACGAAGAAGGTAGCGACAAGATTCTCATCTTCATCTGCTACATCGCCTTCCTCGGCGTGGGTGCGCACCTTTACACGATGCTCACGATTCCTGCCGTGTTTGTCTTGCTCCTCATCGCGCAGCCGGGCAAAATCAAGGAACGCATTCCTATCTGGATTACGGGTACGCTTCTCTGCTCCGTCATCTACATGGTGTCCGCCTTTATCGAACTTTCTTTGGGCTGCCTTGTCGTGCTCGCCGTCTTGAGCTTGGCCAAGCCGTTTGGTGCCAAGGTGAACAAGGCTGTCCGCCTCTCTCTCGCTTTCTCCTTCTTTGCTCTGATTGGTTACAGCACTCACCTCTACATTCCCATCCGTTCGGAACTGAACCCGATTATCGACGAGAACGACCCTGAAATCAACATCCGCGACGAACAGGGCAACCTTCAGCTCGGAAACCTCTTCAAGAGCGAAAACTGGGAATCCTTCAACAACTTCGTGGAACGTAAGCAGTACGGCTCCGAGAGCATGATTGCCCGTGCCTTCTATCGTCGTTCCCAGCTGGCTCACCAGTTCCTGAGTTTCCCGAGCATGAGCTACGGTGGCTACCAGATGGCCCAGTACCTGCCTTACAAGGTGGGTGGCGTGAACTACGCTAACGGCGTGTACACGTTCGATCCGTCCGAAAACGAACCGCTGGAACGCTTAGGCATCAAGTTCCCCACGCAGATGATTTTCATGGGCGACTCGATTCTCCCGCAATTGCTCATATTTATCCTCTTCAACGGTCTGCTAGTCCTTGTTTGCGTCTTTGCTTGCAAGCGTAACCGTCATTTGGGTATTTTCCTTTCTGTTCTTTATGCGCTCTGCTCTCTTGGCTTGATTTTCTATATCAACTTCGCCGATGGTACCCGCATGGAACAGCGCGACCACGACCAGTGGGTTTCCGCGATGAACCGCAACGTTGCCGACCTCAACCGTGCCGGTGCAGGCATTACTTCTGTGCCCGATCCGAACGACTTGCTGGACACTCGTCAGGCAATTGAACATAACAACATCCGCCTTGAATACCTCCGCCAGCACAGGGCTCCTGCGGCGACCATCTCTGCCCTCGAAGCCAAGATTAACGATCTCAAGAGCTCCAGCGTCTGGGCAACTTGGACCAAGATTGAAAATGCATACGCCCAGGTGGGGCAGCGTGCTCCGTTCCCGGAAGCTGTCCACATGGAAGTCCGCGAACGTGACTACTTCTATACGCCGGCATTCATCTTCATGAGCATGATGCTCGGTATTGGTGCGGGTATTCTCGTGCTTCTTGCTGCAACATCTTCGTTTGCTACTTTCGCATCGCCTCTTGCGGCTATCCTTGTCCTTGCCGCATTCGTGATTCCGTGCGGTTCGAACTTCAAGGAACATGACCGTTCCGGCCTCTGGGTTCCGTGGGATTATGCGTACAACCTTCTCAACAGTTGCCGCCCGAACGCCATCCTCTTTACCAATGGCGATAACGATACCTTCCCGCTGTGGTTTGCACAGGAAGTGGCCGGCATCCGCAAGGACGTTCGCGTGGTGAACCTCTCGCTGGGTAACACGGACTGGTACATCAAGCAGATGCTCGACAATCCGCCTCTCCTCAAGTTGAGCTACGACAAGGAGGGTATCAAGCGTGACATGGTGCTCGATTACAGCTACGGCAACAATCCCAACCACCTCACTGCAACCTGGGTCAAGAATGCGGAACGCCTCATGCCCAAGCTGAAGGAACGTATCAGCCAGATGGAAGGCCAGCAGCTTTCTGCTGCCGATTCTGCCAAGCTCCTGCAACTCAAGGTGCATTACCAGGTGTGGGATGCCTTCCACGACTGGGCTGCCCGTAGCCGTAGCGGCGTGATGCTGACTCAGCATAAGCTTGTCATCGACCTTACCATGCAGAACATGGACAAGCCTATCCATTTCTCTACGACTGTTGGAATGTCGAACTTCATGGGCCTCGAAAAATACATGGTCCAGGAAGGCATGATTTACGATTTCCAGAAGGGCGACTTGACTGTTCGTCGTGGTGACTTTGACGCTGTCCGTACGGCCAACCTTATTGACAGCGTTTACAAGTTCCGTGGCCTCGGTGATGGAACCGCCTTTGTGAACAGCGAAACGCTCCGTCTGCTCTCCAGCTACATCTCCCTGTACTTGCAGATTTCCTTCGATGCCCGCGAAAAGATTTCTGCCATCCGCAGCGAAAAGCCTTACACCATCGCTCGTAAGGCCCAGGTGGACGCTCTTGCCCTTAACGCCATCAAGTTCCTCGAAATGGGCATGTTCCAGTTCCCGGACGAATGGCGCAACTACTGGGCTGCTGCCTACGTGTACGAAGCCGCTGGCATGAAACAGCCTGCTCTCGATGTGCTCGCTCGCGGTCTCAAGCATGTTCCTGCCTACGACGAGGGTGGTCGCGGCCGTCTTGCCATGAGCCTCAAGTCCATGGAGCAGATGCCGGATGAACCGCCTGCAATCGAGCCCGAAACTCCGGCTTCCGATTCCGGTGCAAAGGACAGCGCTACCGACAGCACTGCTGTCGTAGCTTCCGCAGGGAAATAATCAGTCGAGGTTATGATGGATTTGAGCATGGTCATTCCGGTCAAGGACGAAAACGAGAACTTGCCGGACTTGATGAAGGAAATCGCTGCGGCGATGGAACCGACCGGGTTTGAATACGAGGTGCTTATCATCGATGACGGCAGCCGTGACAATACCTGGGAAGTGGTTGAAAACTTGTCCAAGGATTTCCCGTTCGTTCGCGCCTACCGTTTCCAGTTCAACTGCGGCAAGGCCGCTGCCCTCGCTTATGGGTTCTCCAAGGTGAAGGGCCGCTATGTCGCCACGCTGGACGGGGACTTGCAGGACGATCCTCTTGAAATTCCGAAGATGATCGACATCCTCGAAAAGGGATACGATCTCGTTTCCGGTTGGAAGGTGCGCAGGCTCGACCCTTGGCACAAGACGATGCCGTCCAAGCTCTTCAACCTGACGGTGTCCATTGTCTGTGGGCAGCGTTTGCACGATTTTAACTGCGGTATCAAGGCGTATCGCAGTTGCGTGGTCAAGTTCATCAAACTCTATGGGGACTACCACCGCTTTATCCCGGTCATGGCCAAGTGGCAGGGCTTCCGTATAACGGAAATGCCTGTTGCCCACAGGGCACGTGTCCACGGGGTTTCCAAGTACGGCGTTTCGCGCTTGGTCAGTGGATTCCTGGACCTTGTTTCCCTCATGTTCATGCGCAGTTTTTCTGCAAAGCCGCTCCACTTTTTCGGGCTCATCGGACTTTTGTTCCTGTTCTTGGGCCTAGGTGTTTGCGGTTACTTTGGTTATGAATGGTTCAATACGGGTGCGCTGCATGTCCGTCCGCTTTTGTTGGCTGGCGCCTTCTCGTTGGTGATGAGCGTTCAGTTCATTTCCCTCGGTTTGCTGGGAGAGATGCTGAATGGCAACAAACAACGTTCGTACCCAGTTGCCGAGACGATAAGAGATAATTAGATTGGTGTAAGATTTTGTATGGATAGGAGTAAGAATGACGTTTCCTAAGAGTTTGGTTATTGTCCCGACCTACAACGAGAAGGAAAACATCCTTCTGATGCTGGATGCCATCCTGCAACAGCATGAGTGCTTGGAGGTACTCGTTGTCGATGACGGCTCTCCGGACGGTACGGGCGACATGGTTGCTGCCGAGGCTGAGAAGAATTCCCGCATTCACCTGATTCGCCGCAAGGGCAAGATGGGGCTCGGCTCCGCTTACGTGACCGGCTTCAAGTGGGCGTTGGAGCGCGATTACGAGCGCGTGTTCGAGATGGATGCCGATTTCAGTCATTCTCCTTCGGATTTGACCCGTTTTTTGGAAGCTGCCGAGGAATCTGACTTGGTGTTGGGCAGCCGTTACATGAAGCAGCGCATCAGCGTGGTGAACTGGGACCTCCGTCGCCTCATTTTGAGCTACGGCGCGAACGTGTACACGCGCATGGTGACAGGCCTCCCGATTAGCGATGCGACCGGCGGATTCAAGTGCTTCCGTCGCGAGGCGTTGCAGGCTTTGAATCTCGACAAGATGAAGAGCGATGGCTATTGTTTCCAGATCGAGACGACGTTCAAGATTTGGAAGAAGGGGTTGCGTGTGAAGGAAATCCCCATCGTGTTTACCGACCGCACCCGTGGCACCTCCAAGATGAGCGGAGGAATCATCTCCGAAGCATTCTTCCTGGTACTCAAACTTCGCCTTGGACTCGCGTAGTTAGACGAGAGACGAATGTATTCTTGTTCCATCATCATCGTTGCGTATAACTCCTGTGATTTCATTCCGGCGTGTTTGAAATCGGTCCGTGACGCATGTGAAGGAATCGATTCCCAGATTATCGTTTTGGACAACGGGTCGAAGGATCGCATCACGCCGGAAATCAAGAAGTTTTTCCCCGAGGTCCTGTGGCTCGATTCCCAGGAAAACTTGGGCTTTGGCAAGGGCTGTAACCTCGCCGAAAAGCATGCGACCAAGCCGTTCCTGTTCTTTATCAATCCCGATACGGTTGTTTCGCGCGATTCCTTTACCAAGGTGCTCGATTTCATGGAAGAACATCCGGAATCGGGTACGGTGGGTTGCCGCATCTTGAACGAAGACGGCTCTATCCAGTGGGCTTGTCGCCGTTCTTTCCCGACGATTATTTCTGCTGTTTCCAAGACGATAGGTCTTGCGGCTTTGTTCCCGAACAGCAAAATGCTCGCAAGCTACAACATGACATACGCTGACCCCGACGAGATGATCGAGGTCGATGCCATCAGTGGTTCGTTCTTCTGCATTCGTCGAGATGTTTACGAGAAGCTGAACGGCTTTGATGAAGATTTCTTCATGTACGGTGAAGATTTGGACCTCTGTTTCCGTACAAAACAGATGGGGCTCCACAATTACTACACGCCGATCACGAACATCCTGCATTTCAAGGGCCAGAGTTGCCGTACGCGCCGTTGGGGCTCTTACGTGGACTTCTACAAGGCGATGCTTATCTTTGTGCGCAAGCACAAGGACCTTTACTTTGTTCCGAACTTTCTCGTTTCGTTCGGTATCTTGTTTGCTGCCTTTGTCGGTATGTTCTCGCGCTTGATTCCGAAGTTCTGGAAGATGTTCTTGGATATGGGTGTTATCGCCGTTTGGACGATGTTTTTCTTTAGTTATGAAACGTTTATAAACTTCCCATGCTTGGATTGTTCGGACCGTCCAATCTTTTTTAAGAACAACTTCGTTGAAGATTGGTGGCTTGCGGCTTTAGTCGTTATTATAAATCTCGTATTCCTTATGTTCCGAGGGGAATACACGGCGTCGAGTCTCAAAGGTGATAAATTCTTGCGTTATTTGATACCGCTGAACTTGCTCACTGTCGGCGGCTATTGTGCGTTCCGCTACTTTACCCAGATCGCTATTGTGGATGAAGGAGAGCGCATTTTGCCCTATGACTCCCATTGGATTGCTCTTTCTGTCGGCTCCAGCCTCTTTATTCCGCTTGCACTCCTTGCTTGGCGTCGCGTTGCATTTTGGATAAACTATTTCTACCGTATCTTTGCGAAAAAGCGCCACCGCTCCATTTTGCTTGGCGGTCGTGAGGATTCCCTCAACAACTGGTTCGACAGCTACAACGTGATTCCGGGGATAGAAATCCTCGGCTGCGTGAGTGGTGAATCCGAAAAAATCAGCGCGGAGAACCGCCAGCATCTTCTGGGGCCGCTTTCGGACATGGAGTCCATCTGCAACCGCACCGGCTGCCGCGAACTCCTGGTTGTGTCCAATTTTTCGGGTTATCGTGAAGATTTCGACATCAATTGGCTCGATAAGCTCGGTTTGAAGGTCTATTTGCTCATTGGAAACGGCAAAAACGGCAATTTTGCCCTTGTGGACCTCAAATATCTGCATTAGCCCGAACCTTTTGCCAAAAATGATGTTATTTTTACGTAAGTAATTGATATTAAAGGTCTTATGTTCGATACAAATCTTTTGAGTATTCTTTGCTGCCCTGAATCCCGGGGTGCTCTCAAGCTGGCGGACGACGCATGTCTCTCTGCCGTGAATGGTGCTATTGCCGCAGGTTCCCTCAAGAACGTGGCGGGTGAAATTATTTCTGAGAAGATGGACGAGGCTCTCGTCTCCGAGGACGGTAAGCGTCTCTATCCGATTCGCGAAGGAATCCCGGTCCTTTTGTCCGACGAGGCGGTTTCGCTTCCTTTGGGGGGAGTATAAATGGCTGTTACTTTGGATTTGCTGAAAAAGACGATTGGCAAGAAGAAGGGCACGTCGATGGCCTTTGCTTGGCTTGCCGATTTGGAGCGTGCTTCGGGCGACTTGGACGGGTCCTTGCGCCGCGTGAATGCCGGCCTCCAGAGTTTCTCCGTCGACCTTCCGGGCATGTTGGTCCGTTCCCGCATCCTCTTCGAGAGGGGCGAGTTCGAGGAATGTATCAAGGAATGTGAGAAGGCGCTTAAGGCGGACCCCTTCTGCCTGTCTGCCCAGAAGCGTATGGGCGATGCCTACGACCAGCTGGGTAACGAGGCCGAACGCAACAAGTGTTACCGCCGTGTCCACGACATGGATCCGCTCGATAGCTTCTGGAAAGAGGAGTACGACGTGGTCATTGCGACGGCCGCTGCAGTCCAGGATTCTGACTTTGTGATGCCGGGCCTTTCCGAAGAAGCCTCTAGCACTGAGGATGATGGTCTTTCCCTCCTGACGACGAGCGGGAGCGACGATTCCCTGTTCGTGAAGGAAAATTCCATCAATCCGGACGAACCGGCTCCCGAGGATTCTTCTGGAATTTTCGAAAAATCGCTCGACTCCAGTGCCGATTCCGTTTCTTCCATTTTCTCGAAGTCAGCCGAAGACAAGACGACGAAGTCTCCGTTCGAGGACTTCTCTATCGACGAACCGGTGGCCTCTATTGATGATGCCGATACCGATAGCTCTGCATCTCCGTTCGATTCTTCGAAGGGTTCCGATACCGAAGAAGATCCGTTTGCTGCCTTGTCGGCTCTGCTCCCCAGCGACGATGGTGTCGACAGTTCTGCTATGGACAGTTTGCAGCAGTCTCTCGATGCTGCCATGGCCGATATTGATTCTGGAGATGCGGACAACCTGGAAGATTTTGCCGACGACAACATTTCTGGCGGCGATGTTTCCAACGTGCTTTCCAGCATGTTCGGTGACGATTCCATGGAATCGGAAGACGACACCGCGAGCGAGTCTCCGTTCAACCACCTGAATATCCCGAACGAAGTCTCCCCGGATTCCTTCAATGCAAAGGATGTCAAGTCCGAAGATATCGCCCTGACGAACGACGAAAACTTGTTCGGGCTCATGGAAAAGATGGACGTCCATCCCGATGCTCCGGCAAAGGAACCGGTGCAAGAAACTCCCGCGGCTCCGGCAGACGACGACAAACCGCAGAGCGTGGACAGCGCCTTCGCAAGCATCTTCGGCGAGGATGAACTCCCCGAAGAAATCCCGCAGAATACGGCCAAGGTGGAACCTGCCGAGGCTCCTGTTGAAGAACCGGCTCCCGCTGCAAAGCCTGCCGAGGAACTTGTCGATGATGACGAACCTTTTGCCGAACTCCAGGAAATTACGCCTGTGCAGCCAGCACCCTTGGCGCCTGCAAAGCCTGCCGTCGACGATGGACCGCAGAGCCTGGACAGCGCTTTTGCAAGCATCTTTGGCGAAGACGAATTGCCCGAAGAACATCCGCAGGGTTCTGCTGCTGCAACTCCCGAAACGGACGATGCTGCCGATACGACGTTATCCTTTGACAGCGAGGCCGTCGGTTCGCTGAATTCGATTTTTGGCGACGATGAATCTCTTGAAGAAACGGCCACGAAGGAAGATGATGTTTCTTCTGTATTTAGCGACAGTTCCGATGTGTCCTTCGTGAAGCCGGAAGAAACGGCTGGCGAAGAGGAAAGCCCTGTTCTGGGTTCGCTTTCGGAGCAGGTGGCCAAGGCCGAAGACGAATTGGAGTTGCCGACTATCCATAGCGCTCCGGAACAAAGTTCCGATGAAACAATTGAAAACGAAGTGGGCAGTGCGCTCAATTCCATCTTGGGCGACGACGACCTAGACTTGCCCGAACAGACTCCTGCTAAGGAAGATGCTCCCACGCAGGAATCGACCAGTGCCGCTATCGAGGAACGCGTGATTCCTTCCAGTGCGGACGCTTCGCTGGAAGCCGAGGTGAACGGCGCCTTCCAGGGACTCTTCTTCACCGATGACGATTCGCTTTCCGAATCGGAACAAAAGGATGAGCCTTCCAACAAGGGGCTGGACTTCCTCATGTCCGGCGATTCCGACGACGAGGTCTCCGTTGGCCTTATCAAGGACCCCTCCAAGCCGCTGGACCGCGGTGCGGCCGATATCGACGAGAGCCTGAACACGAAGACGCTCGCCGAAATCTATTTTGAACAAGGTCTCTACGGCAAGGCGATGGATATTTACCAGGACCTCTGCTTGAAGGAACCGAATAACGCGGAATACCATAGCCGCCTGGAAGAAATAGAAAAGATTTATCGTGAAAAGTTCGGAGGCAATGTCAATGGCTGAACAGCAGGAACGTCGTATTGAGCTCCGCATTGAGCACCTTCTCCGCGAGATGGTGAACCGCAAGGCTTCGGACTTGCATATCCGCGTCGGCGCTTCTCCGACATTCCGCATTAACGGCCTTTTGCAACGCCCGTTCGACATCAAGGTCGACGGAATCATGATGGATTCCTTCTTGGACGATATCATGAACCGCGACCAGAAAGTGCGTTTTGAACAAAATAAAGAATGTGACTTTGCCGTGGGCGCCCGCGAACTGGGCCGCTTCCGTGTGAACGTGTTTAGGCAGCGCGGATCCATCGCCATTGTGATCCGTCACATCAAAGCTCAGATTCCTCCGTTCGAAGACCTTCATTTGCCCGATGTCATCCGCGACATGGCTTTGACCAAGCGTGGTCTTGTCCTTGTGACCGGTACGACGGGCTCGGGTAAATCGACGACGCTTGCGTCCATGATTGACCATATCAGTAACCACGAGTCGGTCAACATCATTACGGTCGAAGACCCGATTGAATACCTGTACAAAGACAACAAGGCGATTATCTCGCAGCGCGAAATCGGCGTGGATACGCTCTCTTACGGCAACGCCCTGCGTGCAGCTCTCCGCCAAGACCCGGATGTTTTGCTGATTGGCGAAATTCGTGACCTCGAGACGATGCAGATCGCCTTGACTGCGGCCGATACCGGCCACATGGTCTTTGCGACTATCCACACGACGAACGCAACAGAAACGATTCACCGTGTGCTCTCGATGTATCCGCCTCACCAGCACGACGAAATCCGCTTGCTGCTGGCCGAAGTGCTTGCTGGCATTATCTCTCTGCGCCTGTTGCCGACCAAGGACGGGAAGGGCCGAGTCCCTGCTGCAGAAATTCTCGTGAATACGGGCGCCATCAAGGAATATATCCAGGACAAGGATAAGATTGACCTTGTGGAACAGGCGATTGCCGAAGGGCACATGCAGTACCACAGCCAGACCTTTGACCAGGCCTTGCTCGAACTGTACAAGGAAGAAAAGATTTCTCTCGAGACGGCGATGAGCGCCGCCACGAACCCTGACGACTTCGACCTCAAGATTCGCGGCATTTCCGGCACGTCCGAACGCAGCTGGATGTAGTTTTTAGCAATGACAAAATCGATTCTGTCTTTTCTCGCTGTTCTAGTTATTGGCGGCATGGTTTCTGCGATGGCCGCTTCTCCAGTAATTGGCCCGGAGCATTCTAGAAACCTGAAACTCCTTGAATCATCCCCGATGCTGTTCGAGATGCACCGGCAGACGACTGGCGACCACTTGCAATACTTCGCCTATCCTCGCCGCGATACGAATTTCATCAAGCATTTCCAGGAGACCGAAGGGACTGCGCTCCTCTATATTGATAGCGAATCGAAAAATGCGCCCCGTGCCGGCAGGGCCTCTTACGGGATTGCCGCATCCATTGTGGGTGGAGTAGATTATCGCGGTGCAGATTCTCTTGTCGATACTGCTGTTGTCGGAGGAGCAAGTTACCGTAATGGGGCCACTTTCGGCGATACGATTTGGCCGTCGGTTGATGGAGGGCTTTATCTCCGTGGCTACATCGACTCTGTCGATTTCGTTTTGGATGCGCGCATCTACGACGAAGGCCATTCCTCCAACATTCCCAAGTCGTATGACCGCGAATTTTTGGAAGTTCAGGACGCCGAGGACAATTCCGGTGTCGAGTATGTGAGTTACGCCCGCTACCGAGCGCATTTTGCCTTTAATTACGACTGGCTCCGCATAGACCTTGCGCGCGATGTGATGCACTGGGGCCCCGGTTACTACAACAACCTCACGCTCAATCAGTTCGCGCTCCCTTACAACATGCTTTCCATGGACATGTTTATCGGTCCACTCCATGTATTGACGTTCTATGGGGACTTGCGAATTTACAACAACAGCATGAGCAAAAAGAACAAGGACGAACTGCGTAACTTGTTTGGTCATCGCTACGAACTGGCTGTCGGGAATGCGACTGTCGGCATTAGTGAAATTCAGGTGCTTTACGATAACATGAAGCCTTGGCTGTTCGTGCCCTGTGTACCGCTGTTCATGGAAAAGGGCAATTACAGTGAACGTTCCAATAATGGGGCGCTTGCGATGGATTTCAACTACCGTTTGTTCCACTGGATGCGCCTTTACACGGAATTTTTCATGGACGACATGGAAAGTCCGGTGAGCCTGGTCAAAAACGATAACATCGAGGCCAAGTGGGCGTGGATGGCCGGTATGCAGGCGGCGCATGATTTCAAGGTGAAGGGTAAACTGCTCGAGGCGGGGACGATTGCCGAATATGCGCGGATTGAGCCCTATGTCTATTCGCATTTCATCAAGAATACGGCTCAACTGGCTCACTTGGGGTACCCCCTTGGCAACCAGAACGGCCCGAACAGCATGGTTGTCGATTGGACGGTTTACGGGCGTTATGACGGCAAGTTCTTTGCTTCGGTGCGTAATTCCTGGTTCTGGAAAGGGACGGATTACGGTAGCGCTGTCAACGATACGACTCCGTCTACAAACCACATGAAAATTTCGAAAAAGTTCCTGGACGGCGCCAAGATGCGGTATTCCATCACTCCGTCGTTGGGTTACGAAGGAAACTACGTTTCCTTTATGGGCGAACTCACGCTGTTCAACGACGAGAAAGTTTATCTCCGTGCCGGGTTTAAGTTCTAGGGGGTACGATGTCTGCAAATAAACCGGAACTTTTGGCACCGGCGGGTGACCTTGTCCGTATGCGTTATGCTTATGCCTATGGGGCCGATGCTGTGTATGCCGGCCAGCCCGCATTTTCCCTGCGCGCTCGCGAGAATGGATTCAGAAATTTGGACGATCTTGCAGAAGGGATTGCTTATGCGCATGGCCTGGGAAAAAAATTCTACCTGACAAGCAACGTTATCCCGAGGAACGTGAAGGTCGAAGCCTTCCAGAAGGCACTGCTTTCGGCTCTTGAACTTAAACCCGATGCGCTGATTGTTGCCGACCCCGGTTTTGTCGGCTGGCTCCGCAAAGTTTCTCCCGAAACGGAAATTCATCTTTCCGTGCAGGCGAATACGACGAACTACCTTGCGGCCTCGTTCTGGAAAGATTTGGGTGTACGCCGTATCATTCTTAGCCGCGAACTTCGTCTGTCTGAAATTTTGGAGATAAAGGAAAAGGTCCCTGACCTTGAACTGGAGGTGTTCGTCCACGGCGCCGTCTGTATGGCCATGTCCGGCCGTTGCATGCTCTCGAACTGGGTCGCCCACAGGGACGCTAACCAGGGGGCGTGCAACAATTCTTGCCGGATGCCCTATCGCTTGTATGCGAACCCGGAACCGCAGTGTGACGAATATCACACCCACGAAGGGGACTTCTCCTTGCAGCGGGCAGACAAACCCGAACTCGATCCCATCGCGCTGGACGAGGATACCTGGGGCACGTACTTCATGAGCAGCCGCGATCTTTGCGCTTTGGATGTGGTGCCGGAACTTGTCGCGGGCGGGCTGGATTCCTTCAAGATTGAGGGGCGTACCCGTTCGGTGTACTACCTGAGCCAGGTGGTGAGGGCCTATAGGATGGCCATCGATTCCGTTGTTTCGAACGGGGGAGTCCCCGAAGAAAGTCGCCGGGCCATTTCGTTCGTGGATGGTCGTGGATTTATGCCGGGGTTCTTGCGCGGGCCCCTGCCGCAGAACTACGAAGCGTCGCATGTGGATGCTGCCGGCGGTTGTGTTGCAGCGCAGGTCGTAGAATTTGAAACGAATACGGGTGCACTGAAGGTGAACGTGAAGAACCCCTTCTCGGTGGACGATTCCCTGGAATTGATGACCCCCGAGGGAATGGTGCCGGTCGAAGTCTCTGCCTTGGTCGATTTCCGTGGGCAGGCTGCGGATCGGTTGAATCCCGGCACGGAGGGGCGCGTTTTCTTGCAAAATAATGTGCAAAATGTCGCAAATAATGCGAATTTTGCCTTTATTGTGAAGAAAAACCTTTTTTCGCCAAGCGACAAAACATAAATTTGGCGTATGGCTATTGATGAAAACACGAGAAAGCGGAACGCGCTGGAACTCTATCAGATTGATGAGAATTCCATTGTTCCTTTTTTCCAGTCACACATAGCCGAGCTGCGTAAGTTTATTCAGGAACATGCAGAATCCAAGCTCTCGCTTCTTGAACTTTTGAAGCAGTTTATTCGTATCTACCGTTTGCCGTTCAATATGCAGCGCTATATGTCGGTGCAGAGTACGTTTATCCGCGAGACATTGCAGGAACGTACGCAGAATAGGCAGGATGCGGTAAGCCACTGGATTCAGGAACATGCTGGGCGCCATCGCGATAGGATGATTCAGCTGCAGTGCTTGTTCCTGGACCGCATCAAGGAACGTCTGATTCCCGAAATCCAGAAGATGCTGGATGACGATTCCGGAAGTCATTGACAATCAACGTTTTCCGTTAAAAATTTTACCTTGTTTATACCAAAAATGGCGTTTTTGGAACAAATTCGCTAATTCTTTTGTTTGTTATGGTGCTTTTATGTGCATATTTTTTCGTTTGTAATTGCTTATAAAAAAATGTCAAGGGATGGTTTCAAATTTTTCTGTTGATAGAATGTGAAATCCTAGGGATGTTGTTTTGATTGGCAGGTTATTAACTCGGTCAATGATGGTAGCTGGGCGGGGGTGAAAAAATTTTTGCCCTTTTTTTGCTTATTTTGCGGTTTTTGAAAAAAATCCAATTCCGTCCTTCGCTGTGTCGGGGGCTTTATTTAATTTTTTCGTAAGATTTTTTGATACCCCTCGTTTTGGAATAACTGTGGAAAATACTATTGCTTTATTGGATTTGTCGTCGTCCCCTTGGCTTCGTGTCCTTGAGTACGTACGTTCAAAATGTAATGAGTTTGGTGTAGCTTTTTTGGATGCCGTCGGTTTCGAAGGTGTGCAGGACGGGTATGCGCAGTTGACCGTTCCTGATACTTTCCGCGCGACCTGGCTCGACAGCCACTATGGAGACCTCTTCCGCAAGGCATTCTCCGCTGTCCTGGGTTCTGAATTCGTTGACTATACTATTCGTCTCCTGGCGCCGTCCAAGGCTGTGCCCGAGATGAAACTGGCCGCTCCGTCGGTCGTGCGCCCTGTCGTGAAGGCCCGTGCCCGGAACGAGGCGAAAAACGACCTTAAACTGTATGCCCGCTTCACTTTCGACAATTTTGTCGAGGGGAGTTGCAATTCCACGGCTTTGCGCGCTTGCAAGACTGTCTCGGAAAACCCGGGCGATGCATCGCTGAATCCGCTGTTCCTCTATGGGGCTTCGGGTCTCGGCAAGACGCATCTTTTGCAGTCCATTGCGGCAGATTTGGTGGCGAAATGCCCCGAAATGCGTGTCACGTACTGCCATGCTGCCGATTTCCTCCGCGATTATACGGCAATTTACAAGAACCATGCCGAATCTAGGCAGTTGCAAGAAAAGTTTGAACAACGTTATATGCTCTGCGATTGCCTCTTGCTCGACGATATCCAATGGATAGAAAAGGGCGAGAAGACTCTGGAAAAGCTTTTCTCCTTGGTGGCTTACCTTCGCGCTCACGGCAAGCAGGTCGTCATTTCTTGCGATAGGCATCCGTCCAGTTTCTGTTCGGGCGAAGCCTCCGCAACAAACCGCAAGTCTGCTATTCCGCATATTTCCAGGACATTCCTTGCCCAGTTGGAATCTTGCGTGGCTGTGGGGCTTGACGAGCCGGACATGACGACCCGCCTGAACCTTATCGAGAAGAAGTCCGTGAATGTGCCGTTTGTGGACGGCGACCGCGAAGAAATCTGCCGGTTCCTTTCTGTGCCGCCGCGCAGCAATGTACGCGACATCGAAGGGCTTATCAACTGGCTCAATGCCATGCATACGCTGAACGGCGTGGAACTGGATTTTGCCTGCGTCAAGCGCTTGATGGGGGAGAACAAGTCCGGAGGGGCTGCTACTGCGCTCACTGTCCGTAGCATTGCCGATACGGTTGCGTTTCAGTTCAACGTGGACTTTTTGGCGCTCGCCTCGAAGCGCCAGGATGCTGCGGCATCGGTCCCGCGCAAGGTGGCCATGATGCTTTGCCGGGAATATACCTCCGAGTCGCTTGTTTGTATCGGGGAAACGTTTAATCGCGACTATGCCACTGTGATTGCCGCCTTGAAATCCCTAAAAGTGCAGATGGAAAAGGACGCAGGCCTGAGGAGGCGCGTCGAAGACATCCGCTACATGCTGGAAGCGTGATGAAAGCACTTATTACGGGTGGCGCGGGCGTCGTTGGGAAGGCGCTCTGCAGGGAACTTGAGGCGCGTGGTGTGTGTGTGCGCGTCCTAACTCTCCCTGGCGATACTTTGGCTAGTTCGCGAATACCTTCGGGCGTGGAACTGGTTTATGGCGATGTAACCGATTTCGAGTCCATCCGCACGGCGTTCGATGGTGTCGACGTGGTGTTCCATTTGGCTGCGGCCTTACTCTCTACAGTTCCGGGTGAGTTTGAGCGTGTCAATGCGCAAGGGACGCGCAATGTCGTCTCTGCTTGCCAGGATGCCGGTGTCCGGCGATTGCTCTATGTGTCCAGCATTTCCGTTACCTATCCCATCCTCACGCCCTATGGTCAAAGCAAACTTGCTGGCGAGCAGGCCGTGAAGGAGTCTGAGCTCGACTGGACTATTGTCCGGCCGACGCTTGTGATTGGCGATGGGGGCGGAGTCGAGTTCAATATGTACGCAAGGTATGTATCTCGCTTCCCGGTTTATTTTTTGCCGGGGGGTGGCCTTGCCCTGAAGCGCCCGGTCCGCAGTGTTGACCTGGTCCAGGGGATTGCTGCGGCGGGGTTGTGCGAGTCCGCTATCGGGAAAACGTACGCATTGGCGGGCCCATCGTCTATGACGATGGCGCAGATGGCCAAGGCCATTCTGCGCGGGCGCGGCCTCAAACATTGGATGATTCCGTTGCCTTGGTTTATCTGCCGTCGTTTGGCTATGCTCAAGTCGTGGATCGGGGGCCGGAAGGTTTCTGCCGAACAAGCCCTGGCCGGGTTCCTTTACGATGCGGCTCCGTCCATCGAAAGTGCTGAAATTGACCTTGAATATCACCCAAAATCGCCTTTTGAAGCCTAAAACGCCCTTTTTTTTGAAAAAAAATTTTTTCGTGGAGCGTTTTTGTGTATATTCTTAGTGTAGAATTATAACACAGGCTTTGTACTATGAAATTGCACTATCTTTTGGCCGGATTTGTGGCCACCACTCTCGTTTTTTCTGGCTGTAGTTCCGATTCCAGTTCCGATGGCGGAATCGATCGCGAAGACGTTATGTCTTCTAGCTCTTCGGAACCGTCCTCCTCTTCCAAGATGGTTTCCTCTTCTTCGGCCAAGAAGGATACATCCGACGGCATCCGCCCGGCAACTCTTGACGATTTGTCCCGCAACATGTTGCTCGACATCGACGGTCACGAAGTTCACATGGCCGCTGGTTCCAAGCAGGGGCTCTTCTCGTTCTGGATTCTTCGTGGCGAGGGCAAGGGCCAGGCCGATACGGGCGAGGTGGTCGTGAAGAGCGATTTCGAGGACGGCGTCATCAAGTTTGATGATGACCATGCGACCCCGTCTGTCATCAACACGCTCGACGAGAAATATTTCCTTTATAAGATGGCCAAGAAGATGACCATCGCTTTCACCGTGGATTCTTCGGGAGCCCTGATGTATTCCGTGGACAAGGGCAAACCCCAGGAAGTCAAGCCGGAGCAGTTCCCGGCGACCCAGGCGAAAATTGGGAAGTACGAAGAAATGGTGGGTAAGAAACTCACTTGTAAGTCCGGCGACACGACCGATGTCTACAAGTTCTTCGAAGGCCGCTATGTCATGGAAACTACGGTCGGCAAGAAAAATATCCTGATGGTGGGCGGCTACGCCGATATCCATCGCGGTACATTGCTCCTTATGCCTGAATATTTCTCCGATGGCGTGATGGCTCTGTACAAGTACTCGGTTTCCAGTGAGTTCGATTTGGATTCT
The DNA here is from genome assembly GCA_016285835.1 of Fibrobacter sp. GTDB lineage: Bacteria > Fibrobacterota > Fibrobacteria > Fibrobacterales > Fibrobacteraceae > Fibrobacter. The sequence continues at coordinate 38,256 of JAEERM010000010.1, read as the reverse complement.
CTTGGCTGCACGAGCGAAAATTTCAAGTTCAAAAAGATCAAGGTGAAAGACCTTGCCGACAACTGGTACAGCTACGACAAGGATCTCAAGCTGGACTGGAATTTCATGTTGAACGAAGATGGAACCTACAAGCTCGAAGCGTTCAGCAACACGAACGAACAGGGCAAGGGCGGGCACTGGGATGTCTACGGCAACGTGCTGCTGATGAGTGGCGAGTCCTGTGTCGATCCTTCGGCATGCGAAGTGCTTGTTATGGGAACAGTTGAAGATTTCGAAAAGGGCAAGGGCTTTACCTTCAAACATTCGAGCGAAGAAGTTCCCCCGATGCCGACAGAGTGGGTAATCCAGAAATACGAAGACTAACTTTTTATGGAACGAGCCGCAGCAACTTTAAAGATTCTTGTTTTTTTGAGCCTGTTGTTTTCCTCTGTCGCTTTCGCGCAAGAGGGAAACGTTCCTCCCGAAGGTTTTGTTCCTGCAGCGGAAATGGCTGCCGAGTTGAATGTTCGCGATAGCGTGATGGCTGCTCGCGAAAATTCTTGTAATGTCGAAAAGGATTCCCTGCGTACAGCGGTTGAGTCCGAGCAGGCCAAGAGTGCCAACTGGGAACAGAGCTACAATACGGTGAAGCAGGACAATTCGGTTTGCCAGCAGGCGTTGCGAGTCGCCATAAATTCGCAAACGGAGAAGGATGGTTCTGCGAAAAAGGAAGCTGCCATGATGTCGGCCTCGTCCTTTTTCGGTGGTGTTTTAATAGGGATGCTTTTGTTTTGGTTGATTTTAGATTAACAAAAAAAGGCATGAGGTTGGAATGAAAAAAATCTGCTTTGTCCTGGCTACGCTCCTTGCTGCCGGTATCTCCTTTGCTGCGGAACCGGGGCCGTCTCCGGTGTTCCAGATGGGCAAACTGCTTGCTCCGTTGAGCTCAGTCCCCATGAAGACTGCGGAAATCGCTGCGTATATGCCCGAAGTGAAAAAGCTGTTTGTGGTGGGCGACGAACCGATCATGGAAGTGGTCTCACTCGACAAACCCGATAAGCCCAAGGTCTTGGGGGCGATGAAGTTGATGGGCCGTGGCTCCAGCGTGACCGTCTTTGACAACTTTGTCGCCGTGAGCGAAATTGCCGACCCTGAACAGGATCCCGGCTATGTCGAAATTTTCCAGATTGTCGAAGATGTCCCGACAAAGGTCGGGTCTTACAAGGTGTGTGCTCAGCCGGACATGCTTACCTACACGCCCAACGGCAAGAATATCCTCGTTGCTTGTGAAGGTTCTCCGAACAGGGACATGAGCGTGGACCCGGAAGGGGCTATAGCCATATTGACTCCGGGACGAATCAACAAGAAGGATTCCTTGCCGGTCAAGGTCAGCATCGTCAACTTCAAGAAACTCAAGGACAGCGACTTGATGGATGATGGTGTGCGTACGATCGGGACTAACCCCTATGCTCAGACGCTTGAACCTGAGTATATCACGGTTTCCAAGGATTCCAAGACAGCGTGGGTGAGTTTGCAAGAGAACAACGCCATTGCGAAAATCAACATCCCTGCAAAGAAGGTTGTCGGTGTGTTCCCTCTGGGATCCGTGGACCATTCGCAACCGGGGTTCGGTGTGGATGTGCGTAAAAATGGAAGTATCGGAATTGAGAACGTGCCTGTGCACGGATTGCGCCAGCCGGATGGCATCTGCTATTTCGAGGCGGACGGAAAACAATATATTATCACGGCGAACGAAGGTGCCGAAAGTGATGACTTCAAGGCTTGGACCGACGTGACGAACGCTTTGTCGATGTTTGAACGGGGCCGCCTTGACGAGGATAAGTTCAATGGCGAAGCGCTCAGCGCACTCAAGACTTTGAAAATCAGCAGCACGGACTTCTGTGCCGAAGGGCAGAGGAAGTGCCCTTACGTTTACAGTTTTGGATCTCGCTCCATCAGTATCTTTGATGCGAACAAGGGTGAACTTGTTTGGGATTCCGGCGACAAGATCGAGCAGATGCTTGCAGCGGTCGCTCCGGAATATTTCAACTGGAATTCCAAGAAGGACAAGGTCAAGATGGACGCTCGCAGCGACAATAAGGGGTGCGAACCTGAAAATGTTGTCGTGGGCATGATCGGAAACCATCGCCTTGCCTTTGTCGGCTTGGAAAGGATGAGTGGCGTTGTCGTGTTCAACATTACGAATCTCGACAACCCGAAGATTATCGACTACTACATGGACCCGAAGGATCGTGGCCCCGAAGGCCTTCTGTTTATCCCCGAAGAACAGAGCCCGGTTCCCGGCAAAGCACTGCTAGTTGTCGGTTACGAATACAGCAAGACGCTCACGATTTATACGGTAAAATAGGAGTGAGGACGGTTGTGTCAGTTGTGTCAGTTATCAGTTATGAGTTGTCAGTTATGAGTTGTCAGTTGTGAGTTGTCATTACTCACTACTCATTACTCATAACTCATAACTCATTACTCACTACTCATTACTCATAACTGTTTCCGGCCAAGGGTGCTTGGGGTAGCGGCCGCGCAGTTCCTTGCGCACTTCGGCGTAGGTGTTCTGCCAGAATCCTGTTAAATCCCAAGTTTTTTGGATAGTGCGGAAGTTCGGTGCGAGGATATCGTACCGGACTTTTAATTTGCCGTCGGCAATTTTGTGTTCCCCGCGGAGTTGCATGAAGTCTTCGATGCGTGCCGAAATTTCGACGAGGACGCCCTCGATACTTTGTACGGACTTGCCGCTGTCGTCGATGGCGACGGCTTGGTAGCTGTAACGGGCGCGTTTGCCGTTGGGGAGCACGTAATGGTCGGGGAAGGTCTTGTTCAGCCAGGCGAGCATGGACTTACCGAAGTATTCTTCGACAATGTTACGGAAGCGGTCTTCGTTTATATCGCGCAGCAAAAAGATTCCGCTCGCGAATTCGTCAAAGATCAGTTCCATGTCCTCTTCGTTGAATTCGGGCAGGCCATATTCGGGATAGAGCTTGGCGGCAAGGCGCATCTTGATGAGTTGCGTCTGCATTTGCTCAGTGAGGTAGCGTCCTGACCAGTTTTCTTTTTCAATTTTTTCGCGCCAAGCGTCGACGGTGAGATCTTTGAGCTTGGCAAGCACCTTGGGCGAGGCTTCCTGCGGGATGATTTCCTTGCGGGAAAGTTCTGTGGTGGTGCCGTCGGCGTTTTCGGTTTCACTGATTTCAACACCGATGAACCGTTCCTGGCCGCTGCGCCACAGGAGTTCGTAGCGTGTCTTGGCGGTATTCCCGCCGAGCATGTCCTGGGTGATGGGGGCGTACAGGTTGACTTTGAGTTCGGACTTGCTTCCGCCTCCGGTGCGTAACATCGTGAGCGCCAAGATGGCGTAAGGCGGCTCTGCGACTTGCAGACGGATGATGTTCTGGTTTGCGAGCTTGTATGCATTACCGCTCGGCGTGGCAAGCCGGTCGGGGAAGGCCTTTAAGAGGTTGAGAGCTACGAGGTTTGAGGTCGTCGCTTCGCTCCTTTGAGGTGTGGGGCTCGCGACCTGGTCCCGGTAGTCTCGCAGTTGTCGGAGCGTAAAGCTCACTTCGCGCGGGACGTTGATGCTCTTGGAGAGTGTGTCGGCGGCAAGCGTCAGGATGTCTTGCGGGAACTTGGATTTCTGCAGCGTTTCGGTGCCGGAGTGGACCCAGGCGAGAGCGGCTAGCAAAAGGTCGGGGAGGTCGGCCTGGCTTTGTGCCGAGGCAAGGAGCAGGGCAAGCGGGATGCTCGAAACCGGCGTGCGGATGGCCTTGAGCCCGAGTTCCGTAATCACTCCGTCCTTGAGCATCCCGAATTTTTCGAGGAGTTTGGTCGCCGCGATCTTGCGTGCATCTGGAATGGGGGTGGGTAGTTCTAGTTGAGATTGCTTTGCTTCGCTCGCAATGACAATGTTGCTGCGCTCCTCGCTCCTCGCTCCTCGAGCCTCATGCCTCTCGTCTCTCGTCTCCCCATAGGGGATAACATTCACTACGGGGCAAAGCCCCGAGTGTCGTATATCTCGTCTCTCGTCTAATTCAAGCGCTGCCTTCTGCAACAGCAGTTCCGACGGCTCTATCTGCAATACTTCGGGTACGATTCCCTTGGGCATGCGTGTCTCGGAATCCTCGCTCCAGAGGCGGATAGCGCAGCCGTTCTGCGTACGGCCGCTACGGCCGCTGCGCTGGATGGCATTTTGCATCGAGATGGGCATGGTGCGCAGTACGTTCACCTTTTCGCTGTCGTCGTAGAGGCTCACGCGTTCGATACCGCTGTCGACGACGCCGGTGACGTTCGGGACGGTGATGGAGGTCTCTGCGATGTTCGTGGTGAAGATGACGCGCGGGCGTTCCGTGACTTCGAAGATGCGGTCTTGCGTTTCGCGGTCTTGCCCGCCGTAGAGTTCCAGGAATTCGGCGCAGTTGTTGCCCAATGCTTCGGAGGCGGCGCTGTGGCAGCGGGCGATTTCGGCCTTGCCTGGGAGGAATACCAGCGTGGTCTGCCAAATGTTGTTGCGGTAGAGTGTCCGGAGAGCCCGCACCACTTCGGCGTCAATGCCTACGCCCGAAACGAGCGAATTGCCTGTGGCGGGGGCCTGGTGGATAATTTGTACGGGAAACAGCGGGTGGCCGAGTTGTAGGCATTTGACGCCGAGAACCGCTTCGAGTTCCTCGCGGTTCAGCGCCGCCGACATCACCGCAACCCTCGGCAAGGTCCCTGAGCCTGCCGAAGGGCCGCTCACCTCTCGTCTAAAATACCCGAACAACAAATCCATGTCGGCCTTGCGCTCGTGGTACTCGTCGAACACGACCCAGTCGGCGTCCATCTTGCCGTGCAGCAGTTCTTGCAAGAAGTTTCCGTATGTCTGGAAGAGGATGCGTGTGTCGGCGCTCTTGCAACTGTCCTGCCGGAACTGGTAGCCGACAGTCTTGCCGCAGGGCTCGCCATGCAGCTTCGCTGAAAACTGTGCGAGGGAGAGTGCCGCAATACGGCGCGGCTGCAACACGACAACGCGCCCCTTGCAGTGCTTGCTTAAAAAGTAGGGAATGAATAGCGACTTGCCCGAACCCGTGGGAGCCTCGACAAGCATGTTGCGGGAGGCTTCGAGCGCCGCTTCTAGCTTGGATTCTTCTTCCGCAAGTGCGAGGTCGTTATAGGTCATGATGTAAGAGGAGTGAGGTCGCTCCTCTTACAGAGGAGCTTTGAGGTGTGGGCACGGTTTCTTGGCAGAAACCTTTGAGAAAAATGGCTCCTTCATGTTTTTTTGCTCAGAGCGAATGAAATGAGCGGCCTCATAGCTCGGAGGCGCGAAGCGCCGGCCTCGCTGCTACCTTGGGTATTTGAGCTTATCGCCGGTCGCGGCATCCATATAGGGCGGCTTGCCTTCGCGGAACTTCTGGTTGATGACGAGGTTTTCGATACGGCGACGCAGTCCCTGTTCCGTCTTGCAGAAGAAGTACACGACCTTGTTCGTGCCGGGCACGAGGAACATGGCGAGCTTGTACTTTTGCTTGACGGCACGGCGGAAGAACATCATGTCTTCTTTCTTGGGAATGACGAGGTTGCTGCCTTCCTTGGTTTCGCAAATCATGTCGGCATCGGCGAGCAGGGCCTTGGACTTCTGCTTGAGGGCGGCGAAGTTCGGCTCGGTGTTCTTCTTGATGGTTTCGAGGCTGAACGCTCCACCACCTTCCTTGAGGGCCTTGCGGACTCCGCGGAAAGCGAAGATGGCGAGGACGATGACAACCAGTGCAATAAGGTACGGCCAGTAGTTGGCGAGAAAATCTAACATAGGGACCTCGGGGGTTCTGTTTTACGCACGCAAATATAGAAAAAGGGAGGAGGGGTTAGAATCTAGGGGCTAGGGAAAGACAAGATAAACGATACTAGGCACTTTAGTGCCTTAGTAGAGTTATCCTCTATGAGGAGAACGCCGCTGCGCGGCTACAGACGAGACAAAAAGTAGACAGTAGGAAGTGGTTGGTGGTTAGTGTTTGTCATTGCGAAGGGCGAAGCCCTGAAGCAATCTCCGTTAGAGAATCTAGAGGTTAGAATCTAGGTGCTAGGGAGAAATATCACGGCTTCGCCGTCTTATATTGACGCACGAAGTGCGTGATTCTTTTCACTAGCCTCCAGTCTCTATTTTCTAGCCTCTCGCCTCGTGCCTCTTTTTTTTCTATCTTACCTCTTCGTGATTGATTTTGTGAAAATTGTTGGCTTTCTTGTCTGGTTTTTTGCCTGTGTCGCCTTTGCCGAGACTTCTGCCGCTCCGGAAGCAGGGGCTGCTGGTTGCGCCGACGGCACGGTGATTTCCTCGATTTCTTTTGAGGGGCTTGAACACACGAAGCCGCGCGTGGTGGAACGCGAACTTTTGAACAAGGTGGGGGAACCTTTCTCCGCCGAAAAGTTCGAAGCTGAAAAACTCCGTCTGCAGGACCTGGACCTCTTCACCGAAATCACCATAACCTGTACCTCCGCTGCCCCCCAGCCCACGAACCTCGAGCCTCGAGCCTCGAGCCTCACCTACTCCTTCAAAGAAATCTTCCGCTGGATTCCCTCTCCGGCGGGCAAGGAGACCGACCGCGACGGGCTTATGCTCGGTCTTGCTCTTGCGAACCTCAACGTACTTGGCGAAGATATTCGCGCCGAGGTGCAATACCGCACTTCGACCGACCCGTTCCTAGACAATAACGAGTATGCCTTATATGTGAGTTCCCCTTACTTTTTCGGGCTCCCGCTTGGCTGGAATTTCGAGTTCCTGCGGACCGACAGCTATGACGATATCCGCGGTTATCAGGACGACAGTTGGCTTGTCGATTTAGACCTGGATTATGCGCTTCTTCCTCATTTGTCTCTCCTGGGTACGCTTGCGGGCAGAATCCTGGAGAAGGCCGCGTTCCTGCCTGAATTCGGTTTGGGCTTTGCGTTCGATTACCGCGACAGCAAACTCGATACGCGCAAGGGCGTGTATTACGAATACATGCTGACTCACGTGGGGGGCACGGACGAGGACAAGGGGGCCGAGAGCATGGGTAGCGAGGACTACTGGGAACTCTTGACAGATGCCCGCGCCTATTTTACCATGAGCCGTTTTGTGACCGGTGCGACGGCTCTCTCGCGCTTCCGCCCGGGTGACGTGAAGTTCTACGACTACTATTACCACGGGGGGCCGAATACTTTCCGTGGTCGTGGAGGAACGTCCCTCGGTGGCGAAGATGATGAGGCCGATTCTGTACGCCTTGGGGTTCACGAGGTTCTGCTCACGCTCGAAGAACGCTTCGTGTTGATGGAACGCCATGCGGCAAGTGTACTGGGTGTCAATTTCTTCTATGGGGTGCAACTCGTTGCCGGTTTGGACGGAAGCCTCCTGTGGGACAAGGGACATCCCGGTTGGGATGATTACGAGGGGGCTGTCTATGGCGGTGTCCATCTGGTAATCCCGGCCCTTGACCGGATCCGTTTTGAGGTGGGTTATAGGCCGGATAGGGGAGAACCTGCTTTCTACTTCGGATTGTTTGACAAGGTCACTTCGTCTCGCTGGCGCAGTCGCTGAACGCTCCCTTGACCTTTTTGTAAAATTTTGTTAAATTTGTGTTGCTTTTTTAGTAAGAAAGATAAATCGGGCTCGATGTGGGCCCTTGGAGAATAAATGGCAATCAATTATCTAGATCTCCCCATTGGACGCAAGTACCCTTACGAGGTGGAATGCGTGGTGGAAATCGGCAAGGATACAAGCCTCAAGTACGAATATGACGAGCGCCTGCACGTGTTCCGTCTGGACCGTTGCCTCTTGAGCTCTATGAGCTATCCTTGCACTTACGGCTTTATTCCGAGCACCAAGGCCGACGACGGCGACGCGCTCGACATGCTCATCTACAGCCCGGCTTCGATGATGACGGGCACGGTCTGTACCTGCCGTGTTATCGGCGCTCTCGACATGACCGACGGTGGCAAGAAGGACTACAAGGTGTTGGGCGTTCCGGTGTTCAACCCGCGTCCCATCAAGGACATCGGCGACGTGGATCAGATGTTCCTGCGCATTACCAAGAACTTCTTCCAGAACTACAAGGAACTGGAAGGCAAGGATGTGCAGATTGGCGAATGGCAAGACGCTGCGTTCGCCCGCGAGAAGGTGATTGCAGCCCACCGCGCCTATTTCCAGAACCAGGTGCAGATTCCCGATACGTTCTATCAGGAACCCGAGCACGGCGACCATCTCCCGCCCGAAGAACTGATTTAGGACAGATAGACTCTATTCAGGGGCGATTTCCTAAGGGAAATTGCCCTTTTTTGTGCGTAAACATGTGATTTTTTTTGCATCTGGCGAAAAAAAGTGGACTCGGCTATGTGAAAAGCCGTAAAAAGATGTATTTTTGTAAGCAACTAGTTACAATTCTATAGTAGGCTTGCCTACAGGAGTTAAGATGATTCTAAAACGCTTTTCCTTTATGCTGATGGGCTCTGCGGTCCTTTCTACAGCCCTTCTCCTTGGCGCTTGTGGCGAAAGTTCCTCGTCAAGCACTAACGATGATGAACTGGGTGAAGTCGAAGTCAAGGCTAAATCCTCCAGTAGCAAGAAAAAGAATTCCAGCTCCAGTTCCGATACGTCGGCGCAGGACGCTGAAGATCCTTCCGATCTCAAGGAATCCAAGACTCTCGAAGCCCCGACTGGCGTGACCCTTTCGAGGCTTGCCCCGAGCGTTTGGGAACTGAGTTTCTCCTACGAAGGAAAGGATGCCGAGAGCTTTGTCGTGCAGCGCTATGCTCCTGGGAACAAGTCTTGGGAAGAATATGACGAAATCGATGCCGAAATGACTCATTTCCTCATCGACGGTGCGGAAAACGGCGGCTTCTACTATCGTCTCGCAGCCAAGAACGATGAGTCCCGCTCTTCTTACACGAAGGAACTGTTTGTTTCCGAAGACGTCGCTTATGCGGATGGAATCTCGCTCGCCGCTCCGACGGCAAAGCCGAATGTTTCCGAGGAAAACGTGCTGGAACTCGTGCTTACCGGGAACTACCCGAGCAAGTCTATCACGAAGTCAATTTATAACAAGAATTCGAAGGGCAAGACCGTCGGTAGCGTGTCTTACGAGGCCCGCTTCGTGACGGGAACTGAGAAGAAGGTCGATACCGTGAAGGTGTCCGTGGATCAGTCTTCCATTTCCAAGACGTTCAAGAATGTCGATGAACAGTGCAACGCCTACGCCCAGATCCGCGTGGTGTGGACCGACAAGAACGGCGTGTCCGATTACGGCGAATGGTCTGACCCGATGGGTACAAAGGCCGGAACGAACGCCAATCTCATCGATGAGGACAAACGCTGCGAGTCCAATGGCTCTTCTGGCGAAGAAGGCGAAGAGGGCGAGGGCTCCGAAAGTTCCGAGAATCCCAAGGTTGCGTTTGCTGTTCCGTCGAACTTGCTGGTGAACAATCAGGATGCTGGCACCTGGATGTTGGAATGGGCATTCAAGCCGGTTGAAGCTCGTCCTGAGAAGGGCTTTATTGTCCAGAAGCTCAATCTCGAAAAGAGCAAGTGGGAAAATTTCGATACCACGGGTGCCGGTGTCTATCGTGCTATGATTACTGGCCTTACCGACCCCTACAACTATTTCCGTGTTGCCGCGTTTGACGACGACGGCAAGTCCGAGTTCTCTACGGATGTCCTGATTTCTGTGCGCGACGAAGATGTCGAGGTCACGGTGGTGGCTCCGCCGGCAAATCTCGCCCTTGTGCGTGTAGCTCCGAGCGTGTGGGAACTCAGCTGGCAGTACGATATTGCGAGCGACAATCCGGAAAGGTCGTTCATCATCCAGTCTTCCAAATTGAAAGACTTTGAATGGGAAGATGTGGAAACCGACCTTGCGGGTAACGTTCGTTACTACTATATCCAGGGACGCGACAAGATTGAGACATATTACCGCATGGCTATTGTCGACAAGGGGGATACATCCGCCTTTACGCAGGCCATCCAGCTGACTCCGGAAGTCCCGTACCGCGACTACATGGCTCTCAATGTTCCGGAAATGTCGTCAAAGGTTTTCAAGTATTACATTGATTATTTGGAAGTGGACAAGGATACTTCGACAAAGAGCGACATATCCTATATAGATGTTACTGCTTCCTATATTGTATCGAACAACTTCGTGAGCAAGTATATTTTTGAGTCGGAATATACAGATTCCGTCTACTATGAGGCTCGTTGGTTTACTTCACTGCAGCATTACAACGAATACAAGGGCGATTGTGATGGGAAGAAGACGTCGACCGAATGTGATAGTTGTTATTGGATAGAAGCGTTCCCGTACGAGGAACCCTCCATTGCCAAGAGCTTCTATAATAGTGACAAACATCCTATGGATCGGACTAAATCAGTTTATAGCTACTGCGAGGATCGTTATCATTATGACTATACACTGCATCCGAAACTCTTTGATCCGTCTACGCCTAAAGATGAATGGGAAGAGATCATGGCCTCGGAAGTTAATATGTCCAGATGTCTTAGGGTATATCTCCAGCAGTTCTGCCACTATCTTGTTCAGTTCCGCATTGTCTGGACCGACAAGAATGGCGAGACGGACTGGAGTGAATGGACGTCTCCGTATACAATCTCCGAGATTAACGGCATGGACGACATCTGCGCTGACTTTTAGAATAACATGAAAATGAAAAAAGGAACTTACCGTGAGGTGGGTTCCTTTTTTTGTGGTTAGGAGAGGTTGGAGGTCGCGACCTTCGGTCGCTTTGAGGTGAGGTGTGAGGTCAGTAAACTGTGGTTAGTGGTTGGTGGTTAGGGGGTGATTCCCAAGTTCGACTTTTATTGCTTACTAATTACTTGATAAACTCACAGCTCGTGTCTCGAGCCCCGAGCCTCTACGCAGTCAGCGATGAGTAGTAGAACTACAAAAACTATACCTCACACCTCAGAGTGCAAAGCACGACCTCATACCTCGCACCTCTAAAACGTAAACCCGCCGAAGATGTTGTTGCTCAGGAAGGGTAACACGCCGAGCAGCACCACGGCAACCGAAAGCGCGATGATGATTGTCCTCTGTCGCTTAGTCAGGCGAAGCGGGGAGAGGTGATCTTCGGGTTCGTCTATCCAGGCACTCTTGATGAGTTGCAAGTAATAGTACAGCGCGATAACGTTGTTCAACACGGCAAAACCGACGAGCATGTAGTGGCCCGTGGTAGCCCCGGCAAAGAACAGGTGGAACTTGCCGAAGAACCCTGCCAGAGGCGGAATACCGGCCAAGCTAAACATGGATATGGCAAGCGCGATGGCGAGGGCCGGGTTCTGCTGGCTGAGGCCGCGCAGGGAATCGAACGTTTCTTCGCGGTGGTGGCCGATGATGCCGAAGATGAAGAACGCGAGGTAGTTCGAAAGCGCGTAGACGAATAGGTAGTAGATGATGGCGGTTCGTGCCATTTCGACCGGACCAAGGAGGGCTATCATGATGTAGCCTGCCTGGGCGATGGAACTGTACGCCATGAATCGGCGGAGGCGAGTCTGCTTGAGCGCGCCCAAGTTACCGACAAAGAGCGTTGTCGCAGCGAGTAGCGCAATGAACGGAGCCATTTGCTCCTGCACGGGGGCGAGAGGCCCAAAGACGAGTACCACGAGGAAGGCGATGGCGGCAGTCTTGGAGGTGACCGAGAGAACGGCCGTGACTGGGGTCGGTGCGCCTTCGTAAACATCGGGTGCCCAAGTGTAGAAGGGGAACAGTGTGAGCTTGAAGCCAATCCCGCAGAACAGGAACAGGATGGCAACCCAGAGCAGGGGATTGGAGGTTCCGGCCTCGACGGCGGTGCGGATTTCGTTGAAATAGATGGAACCTGAGAAACCGTAGAGGTAACTGAACCCGAACAGTTCAAAGGCTGTCGCAACAGAACCCATCATGATATACTTGGTGGCCGCTTCGGAACCCATCTGGTCTTTCTTGTTCCATGCGGTGAGCGCATACATCGGAATCGTAGCAATTTCAAGCCCGAGGAAGAACGTGAGCATGTCGCATGCCGAGACGATGGTGAATCCGCCAAAGGTGGCAAAGGCTATCGCGCCGGTGAATTCTGCAAACTGGTGCATTTGCGGTTTCCCGTCGGCACCGTGCTCGAAGTAGTCCTTCGAAAGCCACATACCCAGCATGGCCGAGAGCATGAGCACTTCGCGGATAAGCACTCCGAAGTCGTCGATTTTCCAGTTGCAGATAAAGAACTTGCCTATGTTATTCGTGAGCGGAATGAAGTTCAGCAAAACGAAAATGACAATGAAACCGATGTTCGCCATGCGCCAGGGAATCGGCGACCGGTAGCTACAGAAAAGTCGGCTGCCGATGACGAGGAACGGGAAAAGTAGCAGGAGTGCGTCGGGAATAATGAAGTTCGGTAGGATAAAGTTCATTTTTTAACCTCCAACCACGGTGGCCGTCGCTGCGGCAATTCTATTGAATATCGGAGCGATGCTTGTGTCAAGCATGTCGGCTATCCAACCGGGGCAAACACCGATGAAGAGCAGGCAGAGTACCAGGAATGCGATGACGATTTTTTCACGGATATCCGCATCGGTGAGCGATTCGTATTTTGAGGGCATGTTGCCGTGCAACATGCGGTTCGCCGTCTGCAAGATATAGACGGCTGTCGTGGTGATGCTCAGGATGGCAAGTACGGTCACGAAGCGCGTGATGGTGGAATCCTGCTGGAACGCACCGATGAAGATGTTGCTTTCGGCGATGAACCCGCTGAATCCCGGAAGGCCGAGGCCTGCGAAACCAGCGATGACAAATCCCACGCCGAGGAACGGGAGCTTGCGCATGATACCGCCCATCTGGGTGATGTCGCGGGTGTGCGTGCGTTCGTAAATCATGCCGATGGTCGCGAAGAAGAGCCCGGTGAGGAACCCGTGCGAGATCATCTGGAGGCTGGCACCGCGCAGGCCCACGGGTGTAAGTGCCGCGAGACCGAGGAATATGAGGCCGAGGTGGCTGATGGAACTGTATGCGGTGATGTACTTGAGATCCTTGTGGCGGATGGCGATGAAGGGGCCAAGGACCACGTTGAAAATCAGGAGCGCAACGACGTAGGGGAGCCAGAACTTGGCTGCTTCGGGCATGAGGAACATGGCGACGCGCAGGCATCCGTAGGCACCCATCTTCATCATCACGCCGGCGGCGAGCATGGAGACGGCTGTCGGGGCCGCGGAATGGCCGTCGGGGCTCCAGAAATGGAACGGGAACAGAGAAGTCGAAACGGCGAATCCCATGAACATGAGGGGGAATGCCCACATCTGGAAATCCATCGGGAGCGAAACCCTGGAAAGTGCCATGATGCTCCAGGTGTCGAGGCCGGACTGGAAATAAATCCCGAACAATGTCGCAAGAATCATCGAGGAGCCGAAGGCGAGCGTCAACGTGAGCTTTTTACCGCCATAGTCCTTTTTCCCGGAACCGTAACCGGCAATCATCAGGTACATGCAGAGCGCTTCCATTTCGTAGAAGGCAAAGAACAGGACGAGGTCCATGCTCATGAACACGCCGTAGACGCTTGTCGCGAGGATCTGGATGAGGGCGAAGAAGATTTTCTGGTTGCCCTTGATGTTCCAGCTGACCAGCATCCCCGTCCAGACGATAGCCGAGGTGAGGAAAAGCAGCAGGATGTTCAGACCGTCGGCTCCCACGGTGTAATGCGCGTTGATGCTACTGAGCCAAGGAATGTCGGTAAAGAAACGCAACAGGAGCGGGAATGCCTTGGGGTCGGCTGGCTCTGCGCCCATGGTGTAGACCCGGTAGGTCAGGTAACCGATTATTCCCATTACGATGGTGCCGGAAACCGTATGCAGAATCTTGATCAGCTTTATCTTTGTGCTGGGAATGGGCACGCTGATGAACACTGCGAGGAGTGGAATTGCCCAAATAACGTTAAAAAGTAGCGTATCCATAAAAACCTACAGCGGAAGTTGTCCAAAGATTCGCCAGAAAATGACGCCGACGATGAGGGTTCCGAGATAGAAGGGCATGTAGCCCGCCTGCGCGAAGCGTACCAGGTCTCCGAGCTTGTGAATGAACCATACCACGAAGGCGAGGATGCCTTCGATGATGTAGTCCTGGATGAATCTCGATACGCGGGCGATGCCGCCAAAGATGAATTGACGCACCACGGCGTAGTACATCTCGTCGAAGTAGAACTTGTGGTAGACGATTCTGTAGATGCGGGGCCTGTTTGTCTCGTCGAGTGCCTTGCTTATCTTGGCCTTGGGGCTGCAATAGCATACCCACGCGATAAACAGGGCCACGAGGGCCACGGCGACGGCAATGTAGGGAAGCCAGGGGAGTTCTTCGAGCTGGACCAGCTGCGGAACGTGCAGTGACCCCGGCTTGAAGTAGTGTTCGAAGAAGCCCTTGGCGATGTATCCGCCCAAGAAACTCGGGATGGCGAGCACGACGATGGGGAGCGTCATGGCGAAGTCTTCCTTGATGCGGTGGCCGCGCACGAGATCGCTGCGGGCATCCCCGTGGAAAGCGAGGAAGAACATGCGGAACATGTAGAACGTGGTCAGGCCGCTCGTGAGGAGGGCAAGCCCAAAGACGACGTAGTGATGCCCCTGGAATGCGGCGAGGATGATTTCGTCTTTCGAGAAGAAACCGGAGAACGGCGGAATGCCCGAAATCGCGAGCACGCAGATAAAGCAGCACCAGTAGGTGAAGGGCATCTTGCTCCAGAGTCCGCCCATCTTGTCGAGGTCGTTGGTGTGGACCACGTGGATGACAGAACCTGCGATGAGGAACAGGCTGCACTTGAAGAATGCGTGCGTAAAGATGTGGAACGTGGATGCCGTCCAGCCGGTGGCGACAATGACGTCGCCCATGCTACAGACGCCGAGCGCAAACATCATGTAGCCTAGCTGCGAGAGCGTGGAGTAGGCGAGGATGCGCTTTATATCTTTCTGTGTACAGGCAATGACGGCGGCAAATACCATGGTGAATGCGCCCACAACCATGATGATGTTGAGGGTCCCCTTGCAGATAGCAAAGAAGGGGAAGAGACGTGCAACGAGGTAGACACCGGCCACGACCATGGTCGCGCTGTGGATGATGGAAGATACCGGTGTCGGGCCTTCCATGGCGTTCGGAAGCCAGATATGCATCGGGAACATGGCGGATTTACCCCAACCGCCGATAAAGATGAGCACTGCGCCGAGAATAAGCGCGTCGGCCTGCGAAATGGTCGTGATGCCGAGGTTGATGGTCGTGTGGTAGAATTCGTGCAAGCTCAAGTCGTTGATGACGGAGAAGTCAAACGAGCCTACGATGTAACTAACGAGCACGATACCGCACAGGAAGAAGCTATCGGCGAAGCGGGTGAGAATGAACGCCTGCTTGGATGCGCTGACCGCCGAGGGTTTGTGGTACCAGAAGCCGATGAGCAGGTAGCTGGAAACACCCACCAGTTCCCAGAAGATGAACATCTGGAAGAGGTTTGTTGCAGCGACGAGGCCGAGCATGGAGAAACTGAACAGCGAAAGGAGGCTGAAAAAGCGCCCAGCCGAGGGGTCCTTGCGCATGTAGCCAATGCTGTAGATGTTCACCATGAAACTGATGAAGGTGACGACGACCATCATCATCATGGAAAGCGGGTCGGTAAGTAGGCCGATGTTCGCGTTGAAACCGGCGAAGGGCAGGAAGGTGAATTCGTAAGGAATCACCTTCCCTGGCGCCATCCCTGACGTGAAGTAGTCGACGGCAACGAGGATGGCGCAGGCCGCCGCGATTCCGTTCCCGATGACCGCAATCGCGGCGGCACCCTTCGCCGAGCGGTTCCCGACGAACAGGCCGTTGATCACGAAGACGAGCAGCGGCAGGAGGAAGATAAAGTAGCTGAGGGTAATTCCGTTAATCATGCAAATCCCTCAACTGGTCGGCGTCAAGGCTGTGGTGGCGACGGTACATGTTGACGATAATGGCAAGGGCGATTGCCATTTCGCAGGCCGTAACCGCGATGACGAAAATGCTGAAAAGTGCGCCCGCTGTGGAATCCTTTGCGCTGAAGTAGGCGAAGGAGATAAAGTTGATGTTCGCTGCGTTCAGCATGAGCTCGATGGAAATGAGCATGCCGATGAGGTGACGCCTGCGCATGAGGCCCCATACACCGATTCCAAAGAGGAGGAACGCGAGAATTAGGCAGTTCATCAAAGTCATTCTTTTTCCTCCTTGCTCCTACGCGCAACGGTAATTGCGCAGATGAGCGTCATCAGGAGAAGGATACTTACAATTTCGAAGGGTATCACGAATCCGTCTGCACCGTAGCCGAGGAGGCGGAGTGCAAATTGCTCCAGCGAGGCGTAATTGTCCGGCGAGGCCACGGCGCTTTCTGTCAGTTCGTGGACGGGCAGGATGCACTTGACCATGACGAGCACGAACCCGATCGATATGGCGAAAGCCGTGAATATGCGCGGGATCTTTGTCGTGAAAGCGTCCTCGCCGAGGTGGCTTGTCAAGAGAATCGTGAAGACGACGAAGATGACGACACCACCGACGTAGACCATCACCTGGGCGAGCGCGATGAATTCGGCGTGGAGCAACAGGTAGAGAATGGCGGTTGTCACGAAGGAGAAAATCAGGAACACGGCGCTCTGCAAGATATTCTTCACGGCGACGGTCATGACTGCCGTTACGAGGATGATGAACGCTACGACGTAAAAGGCGATATCCGTGCCACCCAACGGGAATGTCAGCGGAAAATCGGGAATTGCGAGGTTCGGGAACATTAGCCTTGACCCTCCTTCTTGTTCAAAATCATTTCGAGCGAGGACGGCTCGGTTGTCGCGACCTCGAAGGCCGGGCTCATGACAATGGCGCCAAACGGGCACGCTTCGACGCAAAGGCCGCACTGGGTGCAGCTTGCAAAGTGGTAAACGTAACGGCCCAGCACCTTCTTGCCTGCAATGTTCTTTGTCGGGAGCACGTTGATGCTTGCGTTGGGGCAGGCGCGCTCGCACATGCCGCAGGCCGTACAGTGGTTGTTACCCTCTTCGTCCTCGACCATCTCGAGCCTACCGCGGTAACGCTCGTGCATCCGAAGCGTCTTCTTGTTTTCGGGGTACTGCTCGGTGACAATTTTCCACGGACTGAGGAAATACTTGAGCGATACAGAAAGGCCGCAAATCAGGCTCCAGGGGCCCGTAATGCAGCGCTTCAAGTAGCGCTTGAAATATTGAACTAACGTAATATTCTCTTGCATAATTTCCTACTGTCTACTTCCTACTAACCACTAATTACTATATACGCTGCGCCTGCACCCAGGAGCAACAAGTTTACTGGCAGCAGAAACTTCCATTCGAAATCCATGAGCTGGTCGACGCGCGGGCGCACGAACGTCCAGCGGACCATCATGTAGCACCAGATCATGAAGAACACCTTGGCAAAGAACCAGACGACTCCGGGAACCATGGTGAGGTAGTTGTCCACAGCGGCGACTCCGATGCAGGGCGCATGGAAACCGCCGAGGAAGCATGTCGTCGCGAGTGCCGAGTTCGTCACAAGGGCGATGTATTCGGCGAGGTAGAACATGGCGAACGGCGTGCCGTTGTATTCCGTGTGGTAGCCGCCGGTGAGTTCCTGCTCGGCTTCGGCGATGTCGAAGGGGGCGCGGTTCATTTCGGCGGTAGAGGAAATGAAGAACAGGATGAATCCGATGAACCCGAGGACTGGAATCTTGAAGATGAACCAGTCGGCGATGGTGCCTGCCTGGCTCTGCGTGATAGTCATCAGGTTCGTGGAGCCCGAAATCATCACGACAAACAGGAGAATCATCGCGAACGAAATTTCGTAGCTGATCATCTGGGCGCCGCTACGGAGCGCACCCAGGAGCGAGTACTTGTTGTTGCTGCTCCAGCCGCCGAGCAAGATGCCCAGCACGCCGAAACCGTTCACGGCGATAATGAGCGGAATGCCCATGGACACGTCCGAGACCACGAGGTTCTTGTCGAAGGGGATGAGGGCCGCCACCATGAAGGGGGCGATGAGCACGATGAGCGGGGCAAGGTAGAACATGAGTTTGTCCGCACCGCTCGGGGCGTAGACTTCCTTGAAGAGCATCTTGATGACGTCGGCAATGGTCTGGAGAGTACCGTGCCAGCCGAGGCGCATCGGGCCGAGACGGCATTGCACGTGGGCGCAGACCTTGCGTTCCATGTAAATGAGGATGGGCGCAGAACCGATGTTCACGGCGCAGACCGCGATAATGCAGATGACGGCATTGACGAGGAAGGCGACGATGCTGTCGAGCGTTTGCGACTGGAGCTGTTCCGGCAGGTAGGCCGAAAGTTTCGGGACCCACTCGCGGACGAAATCGCCTATAGGATGTGTAACGGAGGGAACGTACATATGTTACCTGTCAATTTCGGGAATCACGGGGTCTAGGGTTGCCATGATGGTCACGAGGTCGGATATCTTGTGACCCTGGACCATCTTGTTGAGGGCTGCAATGTGCGGGAAACTCGGACCGCGGGTATGGATGCGGTAAGGCTTCTCGCCGGTGGTCGCTGCCACGACGTAGGTGGCGTAAAGTCCCTTCGCCGTCTCGATTTCGCTATAGTAGCGGCCGACGGGGAGGCGGACCGGCTTTTCCTTGCTGCGCCACGCGCCTTCCTTCGGGAACTTGTCGATACATTGCCTCAGGATTTTCATGGACTCGTGGATTTCGGCGATGCGGATTTTGTAGCGGTCGTAGCAGTCTCCGTTGTGGAACACCGGAATGTCGAAGTCGAGCTGGTCGTAAATGCTGTAGGGGTTCGCGCGGCGCACGTCGAACTCGACGCCACTGGCGCGGAGCACGGGGCCGGAGCAACCATAGGCGATGGCGTCTTCTTTGCTCAGGATTCCAATGCCGACACTGCGTTCCAGCACGATGATATTCTTGGAGAGGAATCGTTCGTAGTCGCGCATCGCTCCTTCGAGGTGGTCGAGGAATGCCTTGACGCGCGGCAAGAACGTGTCGGGCACGTCATAGCGGCTTCCGCCCGGCCTGAAGAAGTTTGTGGTGAGGCGCGAGCCTGTGACTTCTTCGAGAATGTCGTGAATCATCTCGCGTTCCTTGAAACCGAACAGTAGGCAGGTTTGCCCGCCAAGGTCGCCGCCGAAGCAGCCGTAGAACACGAGGTGCGATGCAATGCGGCCCAGTTCCTGGAGCATCACGCGGATGTATTCGCCCTTCTCGGGGACTCCCACGTTCATGCCCTTTTCGAGAGCAATGACGACGCCCAAGTTATTTTGTATGGCTGTGAGGTAGTCCTGCCTGTCGGACATTGCGATGTACTGCAGGTAGCTCATGGATTCGGCTTGCTTCTCCATGCCGCGGTGGATGTAGCCGAAATGTGGCACAAGCTCCACGATGGTTTCGCCGTCCATGCGCAGCGCCAGGCGGAGTGCCCCGTGGGTACTCGGGTGCTGCGGGCCCATGTTGATGAAAAATTCTTCGGTATTGGTTTCGCGCTGGATGCGGAATCCCGGAGGGAGTGTTGCACTCATACGGGCCTCCTTATCATCTGCGGGTGGGTAAAGTCCTTGCGCAGCGGGTAGCCAACGAAGTCCTTGTCCAGGAAGATGCGGCGCTGGTCGGGGTGGCCTTCGAAGTTGATGCCGAACATGTCGTAAATCTCGCGCTCCTTGACCTCGGCTCCCGGATAAAGGTTGCTGATAGTGGGGACGCTTGCGAGCAGCGACGTGGGACGGGCTTCTTCGGCAATGGCGAAGTCCTTCTTGAGCTGGACGCACAGGAACAACTTGTGCCCGATTTCCATGCTCCTGAGCATCGTGACTAAATCAAAGTGGTCGTCGTAGTCGATGGCCGTTTCGTCAATCAAGAAATCCATCTTGAACTCGGGGTCGTTCTTCAGGAATTCGACCATCGGCAAGTAGTCTTCGAAATCTACAATGACTTCGAGCGGGTGGTCGGCAGGAATCTGCGCCACGACTTCTTCAATCGGGGAGTCGCTATGCGTGTGTACAGAAACTTTCGGGAATTTCGCATGGAGCTTGGCAAAAAGTTCGGACTGGGTCAGCCCGCCCTTGTGCGTGGGCGTGCGCGGCACTTCGGGGAGTTCTTCCTTCTTGATGCGGATGGGCTTGAAGGAACTCTTGTAGTCGGGGTGCTCTTCCTTGAACTTGGCGCGGGCCTCGGCCATTTCCTCGTCCTTCATCTCTTCGAGAGCGGCCCAGGTCTTGGCGGCTTCGCGGTAGCGGTCCATGGTGGACACGTCCTTCGGGCGTCCCACATGCCACGGATGGCGGCAGGTTTCCTTCAAAATCTTTTCGCGCAACGTGAGAAGCCCATGGAACAGCGCTTCGGGGCGCGGCGGGCAACCGGGGACGAACACATCGACCGGGATGAGGTTCTGTGCGCCACGGACAACAGCGTAGTTGTCGTAGATGAACGGGCCACCGCTGATAGTGCATGCGCCCATGGCAATGGCGTACTTGGGGCCGGGAATCTGTTCCCAGAGCATCTGGATGGCGGGAGCCATGCGGCGAGTGATTGTACCTGCCAAAATGAAAAGGTCGGCCTGGCGGGGAGAGGCGCGGAACACTTCGGAACCGAAACGGGCAATGTCGTAGCGAGCCATGGAACTGCTCATCATCTCGATAGCGCAGCAGCTGGTGCCGTAGGTGAGGGGCCAGATGGAATTGGCTCGGGCCCAGTTCACCACGTAGTCGACAAGGTTGACTACGTACTTGCCGCCGGGAATCGGGTCCAGGATTTTCGGGGCGTAGTTGATTATTCCCATTTGAGAATTCCTTTTTTCCAAGCGTAGGCGAGGCCTGAGACCAGGATTGCGATGAAAATAGCGAGATCGACGATGACGATTACGGGCGAAAGCGGGGTGTTGCCCGACATGATTTCCCTGAAGTTCGCGAGAACGGGGAACAGGAACAGCGCTTCGATGTCGAACACGAGGAAGAGCAATGCAAACAGGTAGTAGCCCACCTTGAACTGGATTCTTGCGTTGCCGATGGTCTGCATGCCGCATTCGTAGGGGGCCATCTTGTTTTTCGTGTTCCTAGTGCGGTAGCCGAGCAGCAAGCCGACAACAGTCGCCGCCGCCGCGATGAACGCGCCTAGGAAGAGAAATATGGATAGGATGATATATTCAGACATGGCTAGTTACTCATACCTCACAACTCATAACTGATAACTCATAACTCATAACTGATAACTGATAACTGATAACTCATAACTCACAACTCTAATAGAAATTCTGCAATTCCTGCACGGTTCCGAACAGGGTGTTCCCGATCTGGAATCGTTCCATGACATGTTTCATCAGTTCCTTGAACTCGTCGAGGGTGGCGGCATTCATGGCGTTCAATTTCTGCTGGATGCTCGTGACGAACCCGGAGCCGACGGGCTTTGCCTTCATGTCTTGCATGGAGGTGCTCCACTGCTGCAACATGCGGTCGGTCTCGATTCTCGAGATGATGTAGCGGGTTGTCGAGAGGAGTTCCTGCAAGAAGTGGACCAGGAAGATCTCCTCTTGCAAAATACCCCAGCGTTTGTCTTTGGAGTAGAGCGTCGCGTTGTCGGCCTTGCCGTAGAACACCGCTGCCTGGGCGTATTCGAGGCATGTCATGAGCAGGCGCTCGTAATGTTTGATTTCTTTTGTCAGGTGCTGGAACCACCCGGAGTATGTGCCTGGGGCCGACGGATCCCCGCCGGGGGTAAGGGCACGGAACGCGTAGTAGACCTCCTCGTAATAGCGGTTACGCATGCGGCAGTTGAATGCACGGTTTTTGAGCGTGTAATCGCTATGGTGGAGTGTCGTAATCATGCGTTCTCAACCTCTCTTACGCCTGAAATCAGGTGAATCTTGCTGATGATTGTATCGACCTGTTCCTTGCGGAAAGCTTTGAACACAAGACGTATCCTTCCGGAATACTTGGCACTGACGACCGACATCCTGTCCAGGAATACGTTTGCGTTCTTGAGTTCCTGCAATATATCCAAGGTAATATTCTTTCGGTTGTCTGTCTCGATGGTGAGGTGCGCCGTGAACGGTTTTGTGGTGTCTTCGCTCCATTTTACTGCGATTTGCTGGCTGGCCGGCAGTTCCTTGAGCGACTGGCAGTGGATTTTGTGAACCTCGATGCCTATTTGCGGGCGAAGGACGCCGACGATGTCGTCGCCAGGGACCGGTGCGCAGCAATCGGCAAAGTGGATGAGCAAACTCGTTTCCTGCCCAATCTGCAGGGGCATGTCGTCGCCACGGTCCCGGGTAAATGTCGGGAAGAACCGCAGTGCGCTGACTTCCTTGGGGGCGATGTCGCCGTGACTCAAGAAGCGCTGGATGTCGGCGAGGGGGAGTTCGCCCTGACCGATGCGTTCGAAAAGGTCTTCCTTGGACTGGACTCCGAAGTAGCGCTTGATTTCTTCTTCGGGCGGGATATGCTGCTTGCTGATTTTCTTGAGGCGGAGTTCGCGTGTCCAGATTTCCTTGCCCAGGCTGCGGGCCTGCTGGATAATGCTTGTGCGCATCCAACGGCGCAGTTCCTGCTTGGCCTTGACCGTTTTCACCAGGTCAAGCCATTCCGGGCTGGGCTCCTGGTTCTGGCTCTTGAGCACCTGGATGGTGGCTCCGTTCGGGATAACTTTGTCCAGACTCACCACTTCGTCGTTGATGCGGGCTCCGATGCAGTGCAGCCCGAGCTCGCTGTGGATGGCAAACGCGAAGTCCAGCACGCACGAGCCGTTCGGCAATTCGATGGAGTTGCCTTTGGGCGTGAATACCGTGATGCCTTCCGGCTTCAGGTCCACCTTCAAGAAGTCCAGGTATTCCTTGCTGTCCGAAATTTCCGACTGCAACTTCACCATGTGGTCGAGCCAGGCGAGTTCTTCGCCTTCGTGCTGCGTTTCCAACTTGTAGGCCCAGTGCGCGGCGAATCCCTTCTCGGCGGTGAGGTCCATGTCCTTGGTGCGGATTTGCACCTCGACCATCTTGTTCTCGGGACCGATGACCGTGGTGTGGATGCTCTGGTAGAGGTTCGGTTTCGGGGTGGCGATGTAGTCCTTGAAGCGGCTCTGCATGGGCGTCCAGAGGTTGTGGACGTATCCCAATGCGAGGTAACATTCCGGGATGGTGTCGACGATGATGCGGATGGCGAAGATGTCGAAGATATCTTCGAATTGGCAGTCGCGGTTCACCATCTTGTTATGGATGCTGTAAATGTTCTTGGTGCGCCCTTGGATGGTGCAGTCAAAATCTTCCAGGGCCATCTTGATTTGCAGAGGCCCGATAACGGACTGGATATATTTTTCGCGGCTTTCCTTGTTCTCGATGAGTGCGTCGACGATTTTCTGGTATTCGTCTGGGTTCACGTACTTGAACGAGAGGTCTTCCAGTTCGTTTTTCAAGTTGTAGAGGCCGAACCTGTGGGTGAGCGGAACGTAGATGTCGAGCGTTTCCTGGGCAATAGAGCGGCGCTTCTCGGGCTTCATGTACCGCATGGTGCGCATGTTGTGGATGCGGTCCGCGATTTTGATCATGATGACCCGCGGGTCCTTGGCCATGGCGGTGATGAGCTTGCGGTAGGTCTCCGCCTTCTGGGCGGTCTTGCTTGCTTGCTGCGCTTCCGTAATCTTCGTGACGGCATCCACCATGAACGCCGTTTCTTCTCCAAATTTTTCCGAGATTTCTTTCAGCGTATGCGGGGTGTCTTCTACAACGTCGTGGAGGAGCCCTGCCAAGACGGTGGGCTGGTCCTGCTTCAGGTCGGCGAGAATCTTTGCGACTTCGTACGGGTGTTCCGTGTAGGGCATGCCGCTCTTGCGGTACTGGCCCTCGTGGGCATCGGCAATGAAGGCCACTGCAGTCTCCAGAATCCCACGGTCCAGCTTGGGATTCTTGCGTATGAGCATATCAACGATATGCACTTGGTTCGTTGTCAGACTGAGTTGTTTCATTACCCCCCAATTTATTTAAATATTTGGCAATCAATTTGCCTTTTTTTCTAAAAAAACGAAAAAATAAGATATTCTGTGTAGTTGGGACCTCGGGTGTTATACACAATTTGAAAGTATCGGTTTTTGATAAGGTATATTTAAACCGTGAAACGTTTTTTAGGCTCTTTTCTTGTCGTGGCGATGCTCCTGTCGCTCGTTGTCGCCTGTAGTGAGAACACGAGTTCCGTGGATGTCCAAGACGCGACCGCTCTGGGGCGGACTAGGAGCCTTTCGATCAATATCCAGAGGCCCCCCGGAATTCCTGTCAAAGTCTATCTTCTGGGGACCGCGAACACTCGCACGGTCATGCTGGATTCCGTAATCGTTCCCTATGCAAAATCAGGAAACTCCTATACGCTGGATTACGAAACTCAAGATACGATGATCACGTTCTACAAAGTTCCTACGAACGGGTTCAGCATTATCGCCATGGCACAGGGAAAATACCAGGAGCGCCCGTATGCCTCTATCCTTACCGACGAAGTTCTTGCGGAACAGCGTTTCTGGTTCGATTCCGCATATATCGTCAATGATAGCATTGACGTCGCGCTTTACGAGAGTACCGCGGACATCCAGTTGAACGTGAATGCTTTTGATCTTGCCCTTGGTGACTCTATCTGTATCACGGGTACGTTTTCTTGCGGTGTCTACGATAAGGCCGCCCAGAAATCCGGCCTCGTACAGATCGAGAATATCCCTGCAAGGACTGTGTTTTCCTACGCCATGGATTATCAACAGATTGAAATTGTCCGTGGAATTAGAGTCATCAAGGATTCCGTGTATTGGCGGCTTACCCCGGATCAATCCCGGATTGCGAATAGGGACGCCGTCGTGAATGTTCTTGCAGAAAGAGTTGTTGAACTTCCTGCGATGGATATTTTGGATAAATTAAAAGACAAGACGCTGGATTCCATGTTGTTCCGCTACAGACGGCAACGCACTTCGCGTGACGATTACATTTGCGTATACGGAAGCATCAGTAGTGATGTCTTTATGGATTCGCAGCATAACGTGATTCCTAGAAGCGGCCCTGGTCATGGTGATCCCGATTCGGTTGCCTACTGGGTGACCCTTCCTTCAATAGGCACCGCTTTCAAGTTCCTCTATTCCTATGGCGACATATATCGTTATTCCGAAATGGATGACAGCAGGGTCGGCGCTACGGCGGCCAGTGTGAGTGCCAAAGATGTCATATACAGGAATGTCTTTTCGGAAGATTCGAGCCTTGCCATCAGCTTCTGGATTAAGGCCGACGGTAAGCAGGATGGCGAGGGGGAACGGCACACAGTCCTTGTTGCGGGGGACGACTCCCTGGGTTTCGAGATTGCTCAATGCGAAAAGGAATCCCGGTTTATCTGCGCCACGATTATCGATAATGATTCAGCGTTGGGTGGCAGAGTTCCGCTCGGCAAAGTGGAAATTCTCGACGGTAAGACCCACCACGTCTCGTTTGTCATCCACAAGAAACTTTTCGTCATCGCGTTGGATGGC
Source organism: Fibrobacter sp. (assembly GCA_016285835.1). GTDB lineage: Bacteria > Fibrobacterota > Fibrobacteria > Fibrobacterales > Fibrobacteraceae > Fibrobacter. The sequence continues at coordinate 12,795 of JAEERM010000010.1, read as the reverse complement.
GTCACGATCTACGAATCCGATGTTGAACTCCCGCAAGGGTTCTACGACATATCGGATGTAGCTATCGGCGATTATACGCTGACGGATTATGTCCAATATTCCTTTGGCGATTTTATCCGTAAAGCTGGCGAAAAGGACTGGACACGCCTCAAGGCGTGGCTCCAGGCATTCTACCTGCTCCAGGTTGAATAATTTTTAGCTCGGTTGTTATTCCTGAATCGGCAGATTCTTCGGCGGCTCGATTTCTTCGGGTTCTGTCAGTTTGCCGGGGCGAACACCGTACAGCGGAACAATGACATTTTCAAAGCTGCTGCTGGACTTGAGTTCGGCAGGAGGTTTAATGCCGTACAGCGGAACGATGACGTTTTCGAAACTGCTGCTAGACTTCGGGCGGATTTTTCCGAAACTGCTGCTGGACTTGATTTCGACTGGCGGTTTAATGCCGTATAGCGGAACAATGACATTTTCGAAACTGCTCGATGATTCTTTGGCAATCTTGCGGGAACTGGAGGATTTACCCTTCTTGGAACTGCTGGAGACGGTCATCGAATCGGCAGGATCTTCGCGTTCGCTCGAAGATTCATTGACTTTCCTGCTGGAACTGGATGGTTTTTCTTCTTCTGAACTGCAAGAGGAAGTCGGAGTATCGCTTTCGCTCGAAGATTCGTCGACTTCCTTGCTGGAACTAGACGATTTTACCTTCTTGGAACTGGAAGATTTTTGTTTTTTAGAGCTGCTGGAGGCATCTTTGGCGACAGAGGAACTTGTCTGGACGACTACGTTGTCTTTTTCGTCCCCGTTGTCGGAGGCGACGATGGATTCGGTTTCGCAACTTGCCCAGAAGGCTGCCGTCAACGAAAGCAAGATCTTTTTCCAATGCCTGTTTAAGAAAATGCCCATATTTTGCTCCTTTTGGGAACAAAATATACAAAATTAATACGAATTGGCTATGCTGCGCCTTTATTTGACCTTGGCGAATTCCCCATGGAAGTTCCCTTCGTTATTTTTCTGGCTGGAACTGGACGACTTCGCCTCGGCCGTTTTTTCGGAACTGGAGGATTCTGCTGGAGTAGAACTGGAGAATATTTCTTCTAGAGCCTCGTTGTATTCCCTTAATTCTTCGTCATCTGTTGGTTTGAAATCGTTCGGATGTTTGACGCAAGAATTGAATTGTGCTTCTAGTTCCGCGATTCGATTTGTGCGGAGTTCTATGTATTTCTCGACAAAGAAACTATCCTGTTTTTCGTATGTTTCGAGCTCTTTTTCGTAAGCAAGGTATTCTTCTGTAAGTTGCGAAGAACCGTCATCACATACAAGTCCTTTTGTTACATATTTTACAGTGTCGATACGAGCATCATGGCTTTGCGGCATAAGTGTATCGGCCATTTTGAAAAGGCAAAAAGATGTTTCGTGCGGATATTTGCGGCTTGAATGTTTTTCTACATACGAATCTTTGGGGGCACGAGGATATATTTTTTCCATGACTATTTCCCAAATGGTTGCTCTCGCATTAGTCTCCGAAACCGATATTGCGTATTCTTCAGGATTATTGAGAATGTTTTCATCCATTATTTCGCGCTGGATTTTTACTTCGGAGCATTTTGCCTCGCCTTTGTTTCGGGCCTTGGCCGATGTAGAATCCTTTGGGTGTTGCTTATCTTGGCTTTGTGAATCTTTGCCCTGCGGGTTCACCGGATTATTGCTCGAAGAATCGTCGGAGCAACTTGCCCAAAGGAGTATTGCAGATACAAGGAAAATTTTATTCAAGAATTTGCAGATATTCATGGGCGTCTCATTCTCTTTTTTATGAAATATACCTTTTACGCTCCCGCTTCTTCCAATCGCTTCACGTGGCAGTACATCAGTTCCCCGGTTTTTTCGTCGCGGAGGTGCAGGCTGGACCCCTCGCAGTAGCGCCAGTACTTGCAGTCCTTGCAGTCGCCGGTCTTTGCCCAGCTGTGGTCGCGCATCACCTGGTAGCGCTTCTGCCACACGTCCCACAGGTCGTCCTTGTAGATATTGCCCTGGATGAAGTCACCACGCAGGCTCGGGCATGCCGAGATGCTGCCGTCGCAAAGTACCGAGGCAATATTTACGCCTGCCCTGCAAAAATACGGGTAATCGCGGGCTTCTTTTTCGTAACTTCCGAGGAATCCTTCGCAGTCGGCACTTACACCGATGATTCTCTGCTTCTTGACTTCCCGGATAAAGTCGTATATCTGTCGGAATTCCTTGCTCGTGAGCTGGAACAGCGGATTGTCTTTGGCGCGGCCCTTCGGGAACACGGTCGCGACTCGCCATCGCTTTACTTCGAGCTTGAGGAGCAAATCTAAGATGCGGGGGAGTTCGGCCAGGTTCCTCTTGTTTACGCAGGTCATTACGTCAAAGGTGAGTCCCGGGGCATGCGATGCCATGTTGATGGCGCGGATGGCCTTGTCAAAGCTATGCTTGTCGCCGCGGAAAAAATTGTGTGTTTCTTCGAGGCCGTCGAGGCTGATGGTGAGCGAGCGCAGGCCCGCATTCAGGTACTTGGTGAAGCGTTCAGGCGTCATTGCGAGCCCGTTTGTGACCATGCCCCAGGGATAGCCGCGCTCCTGGATTTCCTTGCCACATTCCTCGAGGTCGGGGCGCATCAGCGGCTCGCCACCGGTAATCACCACGATGAAGTTTTTCGGGTCAATATGCGGTTTCAAGGAATCGAGCACCTGCAAAAAGTCTTCGCGGGGCATGTCGGGGATGGCGTCCTTGACGCAGTCGCTGCCGCAGTGCTGGCAGTGCAAGTTGCAGCGCAGCGTACATTCCCAAAAGAAATACTCAAGCGGATGCGCCTTGATTTCGTTGTGGCGGTAGAGACGGTAGGCCTCGAGGGCGAGTTTTTTCTTCAGAGATAGCTTCATATATTTTCCCCGTTATTTTTTTTTCGGACAATCTACTGTGGCGACACAATTGTTGTATGAATGGATTGTCCCGGCTGAGTCCGTGTAGTTTACGTCGTAGCAAATTTCAGGCCCGACGAACTGGCAGTTCATCGCTTCGCAATTTTCGTCCGGGTTGGGTGTGTGTTGAGAAAAAAAGAGGCCCTGGTCTATTATCTCACGAACTTCGGTGTCTTCGTAGTAAAGTTTCGGGTGTCTCAGAAATTTATACCTGTTGTCACATTCGATGATGTCTACGACTTTCCCCGATGGAGTTTCGATGGTTGAATTGTAGCATTTGGATGAAATACAGCCATAAGTCGCTGCGGCTTCATCGCTGTTTTCGCAGGCTCCCCAAAAAAGGGAGAGCATGGAAAGGAAAAGGTATTTGAGGAACTTGTAGGGCATAGAGCTCAGGGGCTAGGGAGCAGGGTCTGGTGGGGTGAGGCAGTCGTCAATTTCCCTCTTGAGGAAATCTTCGATTTTGTCGATTTGCTTTTGGTAGTGCGGGTTTACGGTGGTGTCACCGTCACAGATCTGCTTTTTGGCGAGAACATTGACTGAATAAGAGTCCTTGCCCTTCCTCAAGATGATTTCGCCGCCCAATTCTTGGATATACGAAAGACAACTGGAGTCAGACGGGGATAGCGTTTCGCCTTTTTCAGCCTTGACGCTGTCCAGGAGGGTTGCCTTGTCCGTTTCGAACAATTCCCTGAGCTCGCCTGTTGTCGCGAAATCCGTTTTTTGGCAAAGCGGGGACGGGGGCGTTACGCTGCTGCTGGACTCCGGTTCCGCGCTGGAACTGGACTGGAACTTTTCTGGATACTTGGCCCTGTATTCTTCTTCCGTGTAGAGGGTTCGAATTTCGTCGCTGTAGAACGAACTTGCGGAATACGTTTCGTTATTTGTGCATTTATATACGGCGTATCCCAAATCCCTATGAGTACAGTCCGGCACACCGTACTCGGGTGCCCCATAATCAAATCCTACTATCAAATCATCTTCGAGGGAATCAAGTTCTGCCAATGTGCGGGTCTGGTTTTCTTCCAGCATTTTTTTACGAGTTTCCGTCCAAGAGCGTTTATCTTCGGCATCGAGGCAATTGTTGGTGCCGGGAACGTTGGACCGTATACAGGTGATGTCTGGATTGCTACCCATCCGGTACTGGTCGCCTCTGAGGCTGGAACTGGACTGCTCCACTACGGCAGAGCTTGAACTTTCGGCAATGCCTTCGCTGGAACTTGATTCGGCGATACCACTGGAGTTTGACGTTTCGGAACTCGACGAGAACGCAGCGTTGTCGGAAGAAGATACTGGTGGTGGGGCAACTCCGTACAGGGGTTGTGCTTCGTCTTCGTAGGTGCAGCTTACCCAAAAAAAAGCGGTCAGCGCAAGAACGAATTTTTTCCAATGCCTGTAAAACATGTTTTCTCCTGTATCGCAAGATAATTTGGTTTGAGCCTTTCTTTTAATATATATAATAAGTTGCGATGATTATAAGCGATTTTCCCGTTTTAGAGGCACATGGCGTTGGTTTTGTCAGTCGCGATGTTTCATATGATACGTGCTATTGTTCCGGCTTAGACGGGCATTCCGTGGTGGGGACGCATCCGCCTTCGTTTCGCGGGTTCCCGAACTCGTCCAGGACAACCTTGTCGATGCAGACCGAAGACGGTGTGCAGTTGGCTGCGTAAGATGATGTTGGCTGTGGCGCCGTACGCTCGACCCCTTCGGGCAAGGGGAGGCGATTTTCCGATACGCCCACGATGGGCTCGCGCAGGTATTTTTTGCCATCGTCGCATTCGATGATGTCGAACGAAGTTCCCGCTTCGTTCTTGGCGGTATCGTTGTAGCACAGGACGCTCTCGCAGGAATCCGATAAAATTTCAGAACCATCATCTGAATTGATTGGCTTGCACTTGCGTTGTTCTTCCGAAGAAGAACTTTCTGTGCTGCCCTGGCTGCTAGAACTGATTGAATGATTTAGTGGCATTTCCCATTTTTCTCCATTGTCACATTCAATCATTTCGACGTCTTTTCCAGAATTGTTTTTGGCAATATTGCCGTGGCATGAGAAAATTCCCAATAGTACTTTTTTGGAGGGCTTCTTTTCGATAGCACATTCCTCTTTGGAATCGTTGGCTATATTGCTAGTGCAATGATATTCAAAAGGTTCTGTTTCTGTTTGAAGGCAACTGTCGATTTGCTGCTTTATTTTTTGTAGTCTATCTTTGACGTCCCTATCGTATTGTTCGGATACCTGGAATGCTTCTTCCTCGGTAATCTTTTGTTGCTTTGCGTAATTTTTGACAAGCTGCGAGAAATAAGTGGATCCGTCGCTGCATTTGACATCTAGTACAGCATACGGGGATGTTCCATACAAAAGTGCAAAATGTGATATTGTGTCTAATACGCTTTTTAGGCATACCTTGGTTTCTTGAGCGGCAGAATCGGCAAAAGCAGAACTGTCCGAGAGAATCTCTTCAATTCTTGATTGCCCAATACTATTCGCGAAATATTCTATGTAATATTCATCTCCTGGGGTTATTCCGTATTGATTCGGTTCGCAAGAGTCAGGTATAAATTCAGATTTATTGATTAACGTGTATTTACGTTGCTTTTCCGAAGAAGAACTTTGTTCGGCGCTTGTCTCTGAGCTACTTTCCACAGAGGAAGAACTCTCTATGCTGTCTTGGCTGCTCGATTGCCCTTCTGCAGTTGTTGCTGGGGAACTGACATCGCTGTCGCTACTGCAATTGGCCCAAAACAGTGCTGTCGAAACAAGGAATAAATTTCTTAAATGCTTGCGAATATTCATAAAACATCCCTTTTTTCAGCAATATACCTTTTTTTCCCGAGTTTTAGAGGCAATTACAAATTCCGTATTTTTCCGTGATTGAGGGCATGTTTTTTGAACAAGAAACGGGGCCCGAACCCGAACCCCGTTTCTTTTCTCATAGCTCATCGCTCACTGCTATTATGCTCCCGCATCTTCGAGACGTTGAACGTGGCAGTAGGCCAGTTCCTTTGTCTTCTCGTCGCGCAGGTGCAGGCTCGAGCCTTCGCAGTAACGCCAGTACTTGCACTTCTTGCAGTCGCCAATTTTGGCCCAGCGGCGGTCACGCATCACTTGGTAACGTTTCTGCCACACATCCCAGAGGTCGTCCTTGTAGATATTGCCTTGGATGTAGTCGCCGCGCAAGCTCGGGCATGCCGAAATGCTGCCATCGCAAAGTACGGAAGAAACGTTCACGCCGGCACGGCAGAAGAACGGGTAGTTGCGCGCGTCCTTCTCGTAGCTGCCGAGGAAGCCTTCGCAACCGTAGTTCACGCTGATGACGTTCAACTTCTTGACTTCGCGGATGAAGTCGAATACCTGGCGGAATTCCTGGTTTGTCATCTGGAACAGCGGATTGTCCTTGGCACGGCCCTTCGGGAACACTGTCGCGATACGCCAGCGCTTCACACCGATTTTTAAAAGCATGTCGAGAATCTTCGGGAGTTCCTTGAGGTTCTGGCGGTTCACGCAGGTCATCACGTCGTAAGTAAGCCCCGGCGTGTGCGCCGCCATGTCGATGGCGCGCAGCGCTCGCTCAAAGCTATGCGGGTCGCCACGGAAATGGTTGTGGCTCTCTTGCAGACCGTCGAGGCTGATGGTGAGCGAGCGGAGCCCCGCATTCAAAAGCTTCACGAAACGTTCGGGCGTCATGGCAAGTCCGTTAGTCACCATGCCCCAGGGGTAACCGCGCTTCTTGATTTCTTGACCGCATTCCTCGAGGTCGGGGCGCATGAGGGGTTCGCCACCGGTAATCACCACGATGAAGTGCTTGGGGTCGATGTGCGGGGCGAGCTTGTCCAGCACGTTCATGAAGTCTTCACGAGGCATGTCGGGGATGGCGTCCTTGACGCAGTCGCTACCGCAATGCAGGCAGTGCAGGTTGCAGCGCAACGTGCATTCCCAGAAAAAGTAGGTGAGGGGGTGAGCCTTGATTTCGTTATGACGATAAAGGCGGTAAGCTTCGAGGGCGAGTCGTTTTTTGAGTGAAAGTTTCATGGTGGTAAACAGTGGTTGGTAAACAGGAGTTGGTGGTTGGGAATTCTAGTAGCTTTGTTCCTTAGTATAGTATTTAGTTTCGAATTCGTCTTGGGTAAGTTCGAAACTGCTATCCTGCGTATTGTAGCAATCATAAGATGTTATGTTATCTTTATTGGATTCCCAGCAATAAATGCCGTCTTCACAGGAGTATCTGTTTGAGCAAGACGGATACGACATGGTGCAGTTCTCGTAGTTTCCGGCAATCTTGTCTTCTTCGTTTTCGCAATTGTATAAAATGCCATATTCAGGGCACATTTCCTCAAGCGAACATGCCGTCTTTTCTTCGCTAGATGAAGAATCGTCGCTACATCCACCCCAGAACAGGGCGCATAGGCTTAGGAGTATTTTTTTCCAGTGATTTCGTAGCATGTTGGTAAACGGGTGGTTAGGGGTTAGGGTTGCTAATTTTGTGGTTTTTCAGGACAATTGATGGATGGGTAGCATCCACCGACGGGCTGTTCATTCCCGTTTTCGTCTATGGTAAATGCGTCGATGCAAATATCCGGTTCTCTAGTGCAGTTTCGGGCGTAAATGGAATCTGGTGCAGGAGGAACGGGATTAACGCCTTTTGGCAATTCTTTTTGTTTTTCGGGAATGTCCATGTATAGGCTTTGGAATCTCAGGTATTTTTCCCCGTTATCGCATACAACGATGTCGAATACCTTGCCCGAATCGTTTACGGCAGTGTCGTTGTAGCAATATACAGGAAATCCTCCATATGCCGGTACGGGAAGTTCGAAACTGGAACTGGATTCGTCGATATCGCTGGAACTTGAACTAATCCTTTCGGAGCTGGACTGTACAATGCTGCTGGAACTGGATTGCTCACCATTTGCCCCGCTGCTTGTCGAGGTGTCGTCGCAACTTGTCCAGAACATTGCGGCTAGCGTAAGAGCGATTTTTTTCCAGTGCTTGTATAACATAGAACTTCTTCAATTATGCGTGGTGGCTAATTCGGCTTTTCAGGGCAGTCAATGATGGGGTGGCAGCCGGCAAGCGAATCTTGCTCGGCTGGAATGTTGGGATTCCGTTCGATGCAAATGTCCGATTCGCTTGTGCAGTTCGCTGCTCTGGTTGTACCGGCCGTGGGCGCAAAGACCTGGACGCTGTCCGGAAGGGGCGTGTCCTTGGTTGCATCATAGGGATTCCTTAGGTATTTTTTCTTGGATGACTCGATGATGCCATCGCCCGACTTTGGCCCGCATTCGATAATCTCGAATTCAACCCCTTCCGCATTATTTTCGGTGGTGTTGAAACAGTTGTATGTGATTCCGTACAACGTGGAACTCATGCGGAGTTCGCTGCTGGAACTGGTGGAGGGAACTCCGTACGCCGGCACACTCATGCGGATTTCGCTGCTGGAACTGGTGGAGGGAACTCCGTACGCCGGCACACTCATGCGGATTTCGCTGCTGGAACTGGTGGAGGGAACTCCGTACGCCGGCACACTCATGCGGATTTCGCTGCTGGAACTTTCGGCAGAAGAACTGCTTTCGGGCCTGATGCTGGAACTGGTGGAGGGAACTCCGTACGCCGGCACACTCATGCGAAATTCGCTGCTGGACGAACTGTATTCCGGATTCGAATTGTTGTCGCCACCCGTGACGGATATTGTGTCTCCGCAACTGCTCCAAAAGAATGCAGTCAGCGCGACGGCGAATTTTTCAAAGTGTTTGTAGAACATGGCTTATTTCCTCCTATCCTCAAATCTACTCGATTGATAATCTTTATTTGTTCTTAGTTGTCCTGCTTATTCACGGGAGCGTCGTAGTACATCTGGAATTCGGCTTCGTTGTAGACTTTGCCGTTGTCGCACTTGTATTGCTTTTCGGAAACGACAACCACTCCGTAATCGGGACAGATATCTCCCTCGCAAGATGAGGATATCGTGGAATCCTTTGTTTCTTCTTCACAGGTTACGCCGTCATCGCACTTGAATACCGTGTTTCCGTTGTTGTTTTGGGTGGCTTTACAGGCCGTTTTACTCGACACTCCGTATTTGGCGATGATTTCGCCGAGGGAATCGGGTTCTATGGGGGCCACTACACCGTATTTGGCCGCGATTACGCCATACAGGGCGACCATTGTGTCAACGGTAAACGGGCCGCAGATGTCCGAGGGGCAGCCGTATAGATCGACGGGCTCGTCCATGGCGCTGCTGCTGCGCGGATTCTCCACACTTGTGCTGCTTTCGGCGGCTACGCTGTTCGGATTCGAGGAGTTGCTTGCCGTGCTTGTGGCTTCGCCGGATGATGTGGCCTCGGTTCCGGTGCTTGCGTTGGAACCGGACGAGGTACCTTCGGTTACGGAACTGGAGGGAGTCTCGTTTTCAACCGAGACCGGGCTAGAAGATGTGTCGTCGCAACTGGCCCAGAAGAATCCGGCCAATGCAAGCGCAATTTTTTTCCAGTGTTTGTAAAGCATTATCTCCTCCTATCTCAGCTTATTTATCTTCGTCGCCGCAGGTATTATTAAATACGCATGGCGGGCCGTACAAAGCGATCGGCATTTGTACTGAATCTACAACAGGCTTTACTTCGATGGTTTCGATCATGGGCAATGTGTCGTAGAGCATCTGGAATTCGGCTTCGTTGTATGTCTCGCCGTTATCGCAGGTGTACGTTTTCTTGGAAATCTTGACCACTCCGTACTTGGGGCAAACGTTGCCGTTGCACGCAGGAGCTTGCGTTCCTGTAGTCGTTTCTTCTACGCAGGTCACACCATCGCTGCATTTGTAGGTGACGGTTCCATCTTCGGACTTGGAAGGCTCGCATGTCGGTTTGTTCGGCACTCCGTATTTTGCAACGATCTGGGAGAAGGAACTGGAACTTTCGGGGAGTATTACGCCGTATTTTGCTGCAATCTGGGAGAAGGAACTGGAACTCTTGGGGTGTACTACGCCGTACTTGGCGGCAATGTTGGCGATGGAGTCGGAGATGGTGGCTGTGTCGGCGATAAACGGATCGCAAATATTCGACGGGCAACCATACAAATCGACTGGCTCGTCCAGGGGATTGCTGCTGCTGGAGCGTGGCTTTTTGACACTGGAACTGCTTTTTGTTGTGTTCGTCGTATCGGTGCCGGGATTAGGGGTGTCTTCGGCGCTGGATGCTTCGGCACTGGATGCGGTACTCTTTGCCTTGGAACTGGAGGATTTTCCTGCATCCCCTGCGCTTGATGTTGCGCTAGCTTCTTCGGCACTGGATGCTGCACTCTTGGCCGTTTCGCTTGATGCGGCGTTATTTGCCTTGGAACTGGACGAGCCCCCCTCGGTATTCTCGGAGATGGTGTTGGACGGAGTGTCCGGATTCACCGTAACGGGACCGGATGCCGTTTCGTCGCAGCTTGCCCAGAAGAATCCTGTTAGGGCGATGGCAATTTTTTTCCAGTGTTTGTAAAGCATTTTTTTGTTCCTTCGGTTTGTTTTGGTTACAAGTCCTTTTTAAAGAACACGCCGTAGAGAGGGGCGGGGAGAGGTTCCGTTATTTCGTACTTGTTGTTGAATTCCTCTTCAGTAAGATTGACAGACTGATTCTTGTAGGTCGTCTTCCCGTCTTCTACATCTATGGTGAACTTGTCACCATCGGCACATTCAACTTCTGTTCCGAATATTTCGCATGAAATTTTTCTTTTTTCCTTGGAATAACGGGTCAGGAATTCGGCTTCGTTATAGACTTTTCCGTCACAGAGATAGGTCTTTTCGCTTATGGAGATAACTCCATAAGCGGGGCATGCAACTTCCCCTTCAATGCCCGTGGTGCTACAGGAGGGGGATGCAGTGCTTTCTTGCGTTGTTTCGACGCAGATTACGCCATCTTCACAACGGAGCGTGTTTTGACGAATCGACGAATTTGCATTTGTAGCATCATTTGTTTCGATTGCAACATCATCTGGATAGCAGGGCGTTTTTGCCGGTTCGGTGGATGACGATGATTCGTTCAAGCGGCCTATAACCCCATAAAGAGGGACTGCTTGCCAGCCGTCAAAGGCGCCGCCGGAAGATTGCACTTGCTCTGACGAGCTGGATGCAGCACTAGATGCAGCACTGGAACTCGAAGTTTGACTCGCTTCGCCTGCATTACCTGTTTCGGAACTAGAATTTATTTTGGAACTAGAACTGGGAGTTGAATTTTCGATGCTGGAACTAGATTGCTCAGAATCGGAATTATCGGATATGGAAACTGGAGTAACGGAGGTAGAATCGTCACAGCCCACCCAAAAAAACGCAGTCAACGCTAACGCGACCTTTTTCCAGTGTCTGTAGAACATGTCGATTACTCACTTTCTCTCTCTAACATACAATATAACTTCTCTATTTCCTAAAAAAAACAAAAAAATCATTTTGATGACCAAAATCATGCTTTTTTGCATGTAGACTGCCTCCAAAAAATCATTTTCTTAAAATTGACTACGAAAAATCATGCCCGTTTCGTCCTTCAGAATGGAAAATTCGTGTTTTAGCTTGACAAAATGCAATGGAAAAAAATATAAACAAGCCTATTTCTTTAAATCCGGTTAATATATTATTAGCAATATTGTCAACACTTCAAAATCCTAAAAAGGGGTTGGTTATGAGAAAAAGATATATGTTGCCGCTGGCTACGGCTTTTTTTGCCTTGTGGGCTTGTGGCGGCGAAGATGACAGTTCCACGGTTACTCAACCGCAACAGGATCCTGTAGAACAACAGGTTGCGGATGCAGTCAAGGCCGCTTTAGGGCCTGATGTGAATATGGATTCACTTAAAACGGCTAATCCGGGCTATATTGATTCAATTCGTGCTGTTATAAGTATGGCAGCAAATTTTGAGACGGCTTCCAGTCCTTCATCGTCGGCTGATGGCAGTGGCGATTTGTCGTCCGGCACCCAGAATCCTGCGGAAACGGGCTCTTCAAGCTCAGATGTTTCTAATTTTGCCAATCCGGCATCTTCGGGGGATATTCCGGCATCTTCGGGGGGCGATCCGGCTTCTTCTGGTGGCGTTTCCAGTCCGGCCTCTTCGGGCAACGCTCCCGCTACAGGTAGCTCTTCGTCCAGCGAACGCAGCCACCATCATCATGGCAGTTCTTCCTCGGGTCCGGCCGCGAATCCAGTATCCTCGTCGGAGGCACCTTCGTCCACTTCGACTCCCTCTACGCAAGCTGGTTCGGACTTCGTGGAAGACCACCGCAGCGAATGCCAGATCGGCAATATCCCCTCTAGCGTAAACAACGCCAAGCTCCCGGACCCGTTTATGGGCCTCGACGGCAAGAGAATTTCCTCGAAGGCGGAATGGAAGTGCCGTCGTGAAGAAATCGGTGCCATGTTCGAAAAGCTCATGTTCGGTACAAAGCCGCGTAACCCGGAAAAGGTCGAAGGTTCTTACTCCGGTGGAAAGCTCACCATCAAGGTGACTGACAAGGGCAAATCCGGTTCGTTCTCCGTGAAAATCAGCAACGCGGGTACGAAGGACAAGCCGAAGCCGGCCATGATTGGTTTTGGCGGTGGCATGATGGGCGGTTGCGGAAGCCTTGGCAATGCAACGAACGGTCTCGACATCGCTCAGATTACTTTCAACCCGGATGACGTCGCCCCGGAAAGCGGTGGCGGCATGTTCTTCCAGCTTTATAACCAGGGCCAGGGCACCATCATTGCATGGGCATGGGGCGTGAGCCGCATTATCGACGCTCTCGAAAAGACTCCGGATGCAGGTATCGATGTGCACCATCTCGCCATGACGGGTTGCTCTCGCTGGGGCAAGGGCACGCTTGCGGTCGGCGCATTCGACGAACGTATCGCCCTTACCA
>JAEERM010000088.1 GCA_016285835.1 Fibrobacter sp. | reverse complement strand
GGCGGTTATTATTCCAAGTTCATTCGCGATAACTACGCCCTATACAAGTTCTGCCTTTATCAAAAGTTCTCTGAATATGATAATGCGAAAGGCTGGTTTAATCTTCTCAAGAAACTTCCGAAGGCAGAACATACAAATGCGGTTCAGTGTTATTTGGGCTTGCCCGGTGTTGTATGTGAGTCGGAAGTTTACAATCTGTTTGACGCTTCGGCGGAGCCTGTCTGTAAAACAATAGTTTCTGTTTGCCAAGATGCCGAAAAGATGGCTGTTGAAATGAAATCAAATGGTGGCTCATGGGAAATTGAGCGTCACGAGCGGATATTTGAGTATTTAAAGGGAAATCTTCCTCAGTTAAAGATGTTCCTAGAAGCAAGGCCACTGTTTGCGAATGGTGAAGTTATTCCCATCTACATTCCTTATAGGGATATAGCGATTTGCCGTGCCGGTGTGGAATCTAAATGCGATGCTGCCGAGATCCAAAGACGGAATATCCGGTTTGTGAACATCGATTCTGAGCCCAATCAGATTGTCGAAGAAATAAAAAGCCTTTTGTAGCCCGTAGGGCTGTTTCGGCTGAGCCTTATATTTGCGTTAACCGGCCCCCCTAGGGTCGGTTTTTGCAATAACTGCCATTCCAATAATCTATATTGCTGCTTACATAGCCCCGTACCGAATGGTGCGGAGCGACCGGAATTTTTGAGATTCGTCTCTTATTCTCGTTATCGAAACTACCACTTTCAATGCATCAGAGAGTAAGACGAACGCTCACGTCCCATCTGGGGCGTGGGTCGTTTGTGCTTATTGTGTTGAAGGGTGTGGTAGCCCGCTGCAATGGTAAGCCTGCGACTCCACGCCTTTTTTGTTTTGTGGAAATTTTGGTTCAGAATGGAACGGCTCTCGCAACGCTGGAGCCGCCATGGTCGATTTGGACAAGAGCAAGATTCAAGCCGTCGCACAGTACATCGACGAGGTTTCCAAGCAATTCTCTACGGGCAAGGCGACAGAGCACAGCTACCGCCCTGCACTCGCGAAACTCCTTGGCGACTTGCTCCCCAAATTCACTATCACCAACGAACCGAGCCGAATCCAGTGCGGGGCGCCGGACTACATCATCGCGAAAGGGAAAGGCGCAACATCAATTCCCGTTGCGTTCGTGGAGGCTAAGGATATTGGCGATAGCGATCTGGACGGAAATCGCCAGCACAAGGAACAGTTCAACCGCTACAAAAACTCGCTAGACCATATCCTTTTCACGGATTACCTTGATTTCCATTCTTATGAAAACGGGATGCCGACTCAAAATATCCGCATCGCAGAAATCAAAGGGAATAAAATTGAGCTAATAGACGCCAATGTTCCGATGTTTTTGGAGATGGTGGCGCACTTTGCGGAATCAACGCCGCAAAAAATTACGAGTTCTACAAAACTGGCGCAGATGATGGCCGCCAAGGCGCGCCTCCTTGCCGAAGTGATTGAAAAGACTCTCGAAACCGATAGCGAAAAGACGGGCGAGCTGGCGGGGCAATGGAAATCCTTTCAGAAAGTGTTGATTCACGATTTGACGGAACGGCAATTTGCCGATATTTACGCACAGACAATCTGCTATGGAATGTTTGCGGCAAGACTCCACGACGACACTCCCGACACGTTCAGTCGAGAAGAAGCGGCCACACTCATTCCCAAGACGAATCCGTTCTTGCGCAAAGTTTTCCAAAATGTCGCCGCATTCGATGTAGATACAAGCATCGCATGGATTGTGGATGACCTTGCCGAAACTTTCCGTGTGACGGACATGCCGAAGGTCATGAAAAATTTTGGAAAGGCTACGGGTCAAGCCGACCCTATGATTCACTTCTACGAAGATTTTCTACGCTATTACGACCCCAAGCAGAAAAAGGCCTGTGGTGTTTATTACACGCCCGAACCTGTTGTTCACTTTATCGTCAATGCCGTTGACGAAATTCTGAAGTCCCGCTTCAATTTGAGTGATGGCCTTGCCGACACGAGCAAGGTGACGATTCGCCAAACTTCGAACCTATATACCGACAATCGCACCAAAGACCACAAGAAATACGAAACGCACGAATACCACAAAGTTCAAATTCTCGACCCTGCAACTGGAACGGGAACATTCCTTGCCGAAGTGGTCCGCAAGATATATTCCGGTATGGAAAATCAGAAGGGCGCTTGGCAAAACTATGTGGAAGAACACCTACTCCCGCGCCTGAACGGTTTTGAATTCATGATGGCTCCATACGCCGTTGCGCATTTGAAATTGGACATGGTGCTGGCGCAGACAGGCTACAAGGCAAGACAGGACAAACGACTCCGCATATTCCTTACCAATTCCCTTGAAGAATGTGACCATGACACGGGAACGCTGTTTGCACAATGGCTTGCGCAAGAAGCGAGCGAGGCGAACCTTGTCAAGCGCGATACTCCCGTAATGGTGATGATTGGAAATCCGCCGTATAGTGGAGAAAGTTCCAATAATGGCAAATGGATAATGCATTTGTTGGAGGATTATAAAAAAGAGCCTGGTGGAAAGGAAAAATTGAATGAACGAAATCCAAAGTGGATTAACGATGATTATGTAAAATTTATACGTCTTGGGCATTATTTTGTAAAAAAGAATGGAGAGGGTGTTCTTGCATTTATCAACCCTCACGGATTTTTGGATAACCCGACATTTCGTGGAATGCGTTGGAGCCTTTTACAAGCGTTTGATGAAATCTATACACTTGATTTGCATGGCAATTCGAAAAAGAAAGAAACTGCACCCGATGGGGGTAAAGACGAAAATGTTTTTGACATCATGCAGGGTGTAAGTATTAACATTTTTGTTAAGAAAAAACAGAGTGTCATCCTGAGCGAAGCCCGTAAGGGCGAAGTCGAAGAATCTCTAGCTAAAGTATATCACTACGAACTCTTTGGCAAACGCTTTGAAAAATACACATTTTTAGCAGACACTCCATTCAAAAATATTAAGTGGAAAAAATTAAATCCTCAAGGCCCGCAATATTTCTTTGTGCCTAAAAGTGAAGTTGGAAAAGACGAGTACGAAAAAGGATTTGCCGCAAATGAATTGTTTAAGATGAATTCAATGGGCGTTACAACAGGCAAGGACAAAATTCTTGTAAGCGAATCTATAAAAGATTTACAGGATAATATTTCCACTGAATATGGATATTATGGTAAAGAATTTGTGAGAAAAGTTTTGTATAGACCTTTTGACAAACAATATCTTTATTATGATACATCAAAATTGGCAAGAGCAAGAGAAACTCTAGCAAAAAACTTTGAAAAAGATAATTATGGTCTATGCCTTATACGAATTAATAGTCGCGATGAAGGCCTAACCGTATTTATTACTGATAGGATTACGGATAAAACATTGCTTTCTTCAAAAGATAATGCTAATGTTTTCCCGCTCTACCTTTATCCAACAGATGGTGAAGAACAACTCGGTGAAACTCGCAAGCCCAACCTTGACGAAAAAATCTGGCGCAAAATAGACAAGTGTACTAAACTTGAAACGACTCCTGAACAGATTTTTGATTACATCTACGGTGTTCTCCATACGCCATCCTATCGTGAAAAATACAAGGAATTTCTGAAAATTGATTTCCCGCGAATTCCTTATCCCGAAAACAAGGAAGAATTCGAACGCATTGTTTCCATCGGCAATAAACTCCGCAAATTGCACCTGATGGAAAAAATTCCTCCGCAAGCAACCTCCTTCGACATCGAAGGCGATAATGTTGTAAGTGAGATTCGTTTTGAAAAGGAGATCCCCGACCAAGTCGGGGATGACATCAGCGGTAAAGTCTACATCAACAAGACGCAGTATTTCGGCAACGTCCCTGAACTAGCCTGGAACTTCTACATCGGCGGTTACCAACCCGCCCAGAAGTGGCTCAAGGACCGCAAAAACCGCACCCTTACCTACGACGACATCTCGCACTACCGCAAAATCATCGCCATCCTCATCGAAACTCACAAGTTGATGTTAGAACTCGATAAAAAATAGGACGCACTTATTTCAGAAGAATTTGGAGGCTTTGGAGCATACGGAACTATTTGAGCCGAACCTGATAAAACATATATTTAATGGCGATGTAAAACTTGCTTCCGCAGGAAAAGGAAAGAAACGGCTTGAAGCAACTGGCTACCACACTGAGGTAATCAAAAATGCCGAAGGCTGGATTATTCCTGAAACTAAGTCAGCTCCAGATGCTAAAGGGATATATCAGGGTAAAGTTACTGTCAAGGGAATCAGAAAACGCACTATGGGCGGAATCTCAACATTCTTCCCTGCACACTGGTCTCCGCAACATATCGTAAATGCGATAAACGAGGCGTACAAAGGTAAAAGTGCAATAGATCCTTCTGGTAAGGTATTTTATGGATATTCAAAGGAAGGTGTGAAAATAAAAATGCGAATGAGTCCAAATGGAAAAATTGCTAGTGTTTACCCTATCATGGAGGAATCCTAATGAACTACAACTATAAACTCAAATGTATGGAATTTGACAATGGCGTTAAGTTTCATTACTTCGCATTTGAAGAAGAAACCGGGATTCTTACCAACTTTTTCTCGGGTGAAGTAATCAATTTCTGCAATACCATTAAGGAGCAAATCGAACAGGTTCTCTCCAAGAAGAAAAAGCATGTCGAATGTTCCGGCAACGACTGCTACTGGAATATCGGTCCGAAGGAAACTCTTATCGTTGATAATTTCGCAAACGAAGGTGAGCCTTCCGAAATCACAGTGGAAACGCAGGAACTCAAACGATTGATTGACGAATGGATTGAGGCTAAAGCCAAGTTCAAGGAACAAAAGGCGAAGGGCGAAATCTAGAGTCTCGATAAAAGACATCAACATTTAACAATGGAGGATGCTAATGCGGCACCCTATAGTGAGCTGCGCCCAAATTTTGCATGAGGGCCAAAACTTTGATATTTCTAAAATCCCGAAAAAATTGCAATCTTTTTCGGAATCACTTCATTATCCCGTTTATGATGCTTTGCTTCATTTCTATGAGGAAGATGAATATTGCAAAATTTACCACAAAGGACTTTCTCCGTACATTAATCATATCAAGAAATTTGCAGGAGCAGTCTCACTAGACCGCAGTGTGGGATGGTGCGACGATATAGAAGATCAAAAGAATATGAATCAAGTCAACAAACATAGCCGAAAAATGTTTGCGAAGAATGGTGTTCCATATATAACTAATGTCCGGTTCGGAGACAAAAAATCCTATTCGTTCTGTTTTGAGGATATTCCCCAAAATTCGGTTTTATTCGTCGGAGCTCACGGAACACAAAACCGAGCAGACTATAAAGCTGTATTTTTTGCAGGAATCTGTGCAATGGTTGAACAACAACACCCTAAAATTTTACTGATTTACGGAAGCGTTGACAAACGGATATTGAGTTTATGTATTAAAAACGATATTACGTTAGTTCAATACCCAAGTCAATGTAGTTTGGCGCATTCTCCTCAAAAGCCCAGGCGTTGCGAGGGCAGCACCTGAGCCCCCGCTCGAAAGGGTCGCAATTGCGTCACCCCAAGGAAACCAAGCTATTCGGTTCCATCAAGAAATCAATGACGTTCATGGTTAAAATTCCATTTTCGTCATAGAAGGCCGGCACAAAATCCTTTGTGATGACAATTTTCTTGAACGAATCCCGAACCGTCTTGAACGGCCTAATTTCCTGGCCCCTTTTTTCATTATCCGGCATTGAAAATGACGACTGAATGTAGTAACGCTGCGACCCTAGATTACAGACAAAATCTATTTCAAGGTTCCTTCGGGAAACAGACCCACTCTCGTTCTTTTGCGAAAGCTCCACCACGCCGACATCCACGTTAAAACCGCGATATAGCAGTTCATTGTATATGGCGTTTTCCATCAGGTGCATTTCCTCGAACTGCCTAAAATTCAGCCGCGCATTCCGCAGACCCAAATCCGCAAAGTAGAACTTCTTCGGAGCGCCGATATGTCGTTTGCCCTTGATGTCATAACGCGAGGCCGAACTTATCAGGAAAGCATCTTCCAGATAATCGATAAATTTCGCTACGGTATTGCGGGTTATCTTGGATTTCTTTTCGCTATGGAACGTGTTCGTTATCTTTTCTGCGCTCGACAGCGAACCCACCGACGAAGACAAGACATCAATCAAGTCCCTTAAATCGTTTTCGTTCCTGATTTTGTTCCGCTTGACGACATCGCGAATATAGACTTCGTCAAAAAGACTCGACAGAATGCGGCGTTTCTTTTCGGCATCGCGTTCCTGCGCCACTAGCGGCAAGCCGCCGTAAAGCAGATACTCGGCAAAGCCCTGGTACTTGTCCCCAGAAAAATTTTTCATGAACTCGCTGAAAGAAAGCGGCAACAAATGAATCTGGTCGCTGCGCCCCGCAAACTCCGTAATCAAATCCTTCGACAGGAACTTCGCGTTACATCCCGTTACAAAAATTTCAAATTCCGGTTTCCGAAGATATGAATTCAAGACAGACTCAAACGCTCCCAGCTCCTGGATTTCGTCCAGCAACAAGAAATACCGTTCACCATCCTTGATGCACGTTTTCAGATAGTCCATAAACTTTGTCGGATCCACCTGCCTTTTCTTCAACTGCAGTTCAATCGGATTTTCGCCGATTCGTTCAAGGTCCTCGGCAGAATCGAAAGCGAACCGGATTATATGCTCGTCATCCGTTACATTGTATTTCAGGTAATCGTAAAAGAGGGTGTTCAACAAAAAGGACTTACCAGAACGTCGAATTCCGGTAACCACCTTGATAAAGCCATTCCCGATGGAATGGACCAATTTGTCCAGATAGGCCTGCCTTTTGTACATTTCGTCCGCTTTCTAGGAATTATTTTTGCATATTTTGTAGTTTTTCATTCCTAATATATAAAAAAACACAGCCTAAAAGGACATTTTTAGAGATTATTTTTGCATATTTTGCACTTTTTCTCAAGTATCGCCATAATGCTGCGATACGCCTGCGTGTATTCTATCTGCATGATGGTGGTGATTTTGTTACCGGCGTCTTTGCTAGACGCTCCGCAGTGGAAGAGTTTCTCGCTTTTCAGTCCGTAATCCAGGAAGATGTAGCGGTCGTGGAATTTGTCTTTTGTCTTGTTCATGGCGAATTTGACATCGGGGCGCACGGCAAGAAAATCTTTCTGCATCTGTTCGGTCAGCGTTTCAAAACTGCGATTGTCACTATAGATTGTCACGGAGACTCCTTTCGCGATTTGGCGCAACAGGTCGAGAGTTTTCACGCCGATATAGTCATCGATAATCGTGATGGATTTCTTCGCCATGCCGTAAATCTGCGTGTAGGCGACGTCGGCATCTAGCCGCTGGCCGTTCAGTATCAGGAAATGCTTGTGGGTGCTCGGGTCCACGAAATTTTCCATGACTTTCTGGAGGTCCATATTCATCTTGCTGAACTCGCCACGCATTTCATGCACCTCGCCAGAAAGGACCTTGACATCTGTCGACACCTCAGCAATATCCCTTGTATTCTGGGCGGTTTGCAACGCTAGCGGAGTGACATCTGTGCCATTAGTTAGCAAGCCTTCCGAAAGGGCGTAATCTTTCAATCGTTTAAAAAGGCGGATAAGGGCCATACTTTGTTGTATCGCCAAATCGCCTTTCAGCACAGTCATGAGCATGTAAATACCTTGTTCCGTAAAAGCGTAAGGTTTATAGGACCGACCTCCTTTTACGCCTTTCACCTGTATCGAGGTCAAAAATTTTGACCTCGATAAAAGTAGGATTTCTGCTTCACTCAATTGGAACCGAAAATCCTCAGCAAAACGTTCAATATTATTCTTGACCTGCTGATTAAATGCTTTGGTGCTATACCCGTAAATTTCAGCCAAATCAGCGTCGAGCATCACCTTTACCCCGCGGATGGTGTAAATCCGAGACTTGAGCAGGTTTTCATCAATCAGTGAAAAGCCAGGCTTCACTGAGACCAATTCTGTCTTTTTCTTATTTCCCTTCATTGTGCCCCCTTTTGCAATCTTTTTCGGAATCACTTCACTTCTTCTCCAGCATCGCCATAATGCTGCGATACGCCTGCGTGTATTCTATCTGCATGATGGTGGTGATTTTGTTACCGGCGTCTTTGCTGGATGCTCCGCAGTGGAAGAGCTTTTCGCTTTTCAATCCGTAATCCAAGAAGATGTAGCGGTCGTGAAATTTGTCTTTTGTCTTGTTCATGGCGAATTTGACATCGGGGCGCACGGCAAGAAAATCTTTCTGCATTTGTTCGGTCAGCGTTTCAAAACTGCGATTATCACTATAGATTGTCACGGAAACTCCCTTCGCGATTTGGCGCAACAGGTCGAGGGTCTTCACGCCGACATAGTCATCGATAATCGTGATGGATTTCTTCGCCATGCCGTAAATCTGCGTGTAGGCGATGTCGGCATCTAGCCGCTGGCCGTTCAGAATCAAAAAGTGCTTGTAAGTCGATGGATCGATGAAGTTGTCCATAACCTTCTGAAGTGAGTCGCGATTTTCTTGCATTTCGATAGATAGTCGTGCTATATCCTGAGCGTTTTGAGCGGTTTGAGTCGCAATTTGAACGATACCGCTTGTCCCTAGCAAGCTCTGGTTTTCCGCAATGATATAATCCTTCATCTGCTTGAAAAGGCGGATGAGCGCCTTACTCTGCGCCGTTGCCTGTTCGCCCTTGAGGACCGTCATGAGCATATAGATGCCCTGCTCGGTAAAGGCATAGGGCATTTTTCTTGTTCCGCCCCATCTTGATATCGGAATTTCCGATATCAAGTGTGCGGATTCTTCACGAGTTAGTTGAAAACGAAAATCGTCATCAAACCTGTCAAGATTGTATTTTACCTGCTCGTTGAATCTACCGGTACTATACCCGTAAATTTCAGCCAAATCAGCGTCGAGCATCACCTTTACCCCGCGGATGGTATATATCCGCGACTTGAGCAAGTTCTCGTCAATCAGTGAAAAGCCTGAATTTACTGTAACCAATTCCGTCTTTTTCTTTTTTTTCTTCATTTTACCCCCTTTTGCAAAAAAAGGACCGCCCCGCTTGCGCGGATAGCGATCCTTAATACCACCCTTTCTGGTGTTTGGAGTAATATACAAAAATTACACGAACACGACTTCGTTGCCAGTGCGTGGGGATTCCGCGCGGTTCGGAAGGCCACTTTCCGTGTCGGCGTAGCCGATGGCAACGGAGGCGTACACGCGCTCGTCTTCACGCAAGCCTAAGCCGCGCAGGTATTCGAGGAGCGTCGGGTCTTCGTTCAGCCACTTGAGCTGGTTGATGTAGCAGCTGCCGAGATCAAGCTCGTTCGCGGCAAGCATCATGTTCTCTACGGCGCAGGCGACATCGGCCATGTTGTTGCCGTATTCCTTCTTGTTCGCGACTACAATCAGCACAGGCGCCGTATAGCAGAAGGAGTAGTTCCCTTTGCGCGCAAGCGTGATGGAATTCTTGAGGCTCTTGTACAAGTCTTCGCGGAGTTCCATCGCAGCAAAAGCGGACTGCACCAACTCTTTGAGTTTCGCAATCACCGCAACATCCGAAATCACGAAGAAGTGGTTGCTCTGCGCATTGCCGCCGGTAGGCCCGAACTGGCCCGCCTCGACAATCTGCTTCAACTTCTCGAGTTCGACAAGCTGTGCCTTGAACTTGCGGGTACTGCGACGTGTCTTAATAGCTTCAAGTGTGTTCATGTTTTTTCCTTGGAGATCCCCGCCTTCGCGGGGATGACAAAAGAAGGCTATTTTTCGAGCGGGAGCACGAGAATACGCGAGTTGCGCTTCTGGTTGTAGTTGTCCCGCTTGCTCTTGGGCAAGTCCTCGACCGTGCCGTCCTCAAATCCGAACGGGTAGAACCAGTCGAGCGCCTGCGTCGTGAGCAGGAACAATTTCTTGTAGCCCTTCATGCGCCCAATAGAAATCAGGTGCCGTACAATCGCGTCGCCGATGCCCGACTTGCGGTAGTTCGCGCCCACGGCAATGCCCGCAATTTCGGCCATGCCGTCTTCGAAGGCGTGCAACGCACCGCAACCGTGGATGCTGTTGTCGATGCTGTACACCACGTAGTCCTTGAGCTTTTCGGAAATGCTTTCCTGCGTGCGCGGCACCAGGTAGCCCTTCGCAATGTAGTCCTGCATAATCCGGAGGATATCCGGAATATCTTCGATGTTCGCAGGCCGGATACTGGAGTACTGGTTTGCGTACACCATGGTACCGTCACCGCGTGCGCTGAATACTTCTTGCAGCACGCTGCCCTGGAATTCACCGCTCAGCAAGTGGACACGGTTCGCGCCCGCCTCGCAGGCGTGGATGGCGTTCATCAGGTAGTCCATCTGCGCAAAGTTCAACACATCGGAATTGAGTTCCAACAATTCCTTCGCCTGGTCCACGTCCAAAGCCGAAATCACGCCCGACTCGGTGGGTTCCAGATACTTGGTGTTCTTGCCGGTCACAAGCCCCTTGAGCTTGATACCGTTCTCGTTACCGATGAAGAACAGCTTGCCCACCTTCATGTACTTGCAGATTTCGGTCGCAAGTTCGGTGGAACTGATGTTGTACGCATGCCCGAGCTTGTTCCACCCAATCGGCGGAATGATGGGCACAAATTTCTCGTCCAAAAGTTGTTCAAGGATGTCACGCTGGATACGCTCAATCCGGCCCGTCCTCATGTAGTCCACGCCGTCGATGACGCCGAGGCTCCGCGCCAGCACCCAGTTGCCCTGGATGCCGCTGAGCCCGCTCGCCGTGAGGTGGCTCATGATGCGCTGGGCAACACCCAAAGACGCCTGCTCGATAAGGGGCAAGGCCTCTTCGCTGGTAAGCCGCACGCCGTCGTGGAACCGGGATTCGATTTCCCAGGCCTTGAGCTGCGCGTCGATACTCTTGCGCGTCCCAGGCACGATAATGATGCGGATACCCGCCTTGTGCAACAGGGCAATATCTCGCATGAGCACCGGAAACAAGGGGTGGTCCATCAGGCTATCGTCAATCTTCAAGATGAAGAGCTGGCCTTTGAACCGTTCCATGTAACCGAAGACTTCCCGGATGAATCCGGCGACTTCGAAGTGCTGGGAGTTGAAATCAGACGCAGACTTGTTCATGGTTGCAACCATAAATTAATTTTTGGTGGCGGGTTTCGCCGCAGGGTCTGCCGGTGCAGCCGCCGAATCCGCCGGAGCACTGGCCGCAGGCTGCGGTTCCGGATTTTCAGCATAGACCTTCAAAAGTTGTACTTCGAACACGAGGAGCGAGTTCGCCGGAATTGACGGAGGAACGCCTTCCTCGCCATAGGCGAGTGCGCTCGGAATCCAGGCCTTCACCTTCATGCCTTCGTGCATAACCATAAGGAGGTCCTGCCAGCCTTCGATAACGGCGCTAACAGGGAATTCCAAGGGTTCGCCACGTTTGAAACTATTGTCGAATTCCGTCCCGTCAAGCAGGGCACCCACGTAATGCACCTGGACCTTGTCCGATGCCTTGGGAGTAAGCCCCTGACCGCTCATAATAACCTTGTACTGGACTCCCTTCGGGGTCGTCTTCACTGTAGAATCCAAAATATTCTTCGCCAGGAACTGGGCTTGTTCGTCAAGATTCTTCTTGGCCGCAGCCTTTTCCTCGGCATCCCTCTTCTGCTGCATGCGCAAAAGCAGGTCCTGGAGAGCCGCCTCAGCCGCAGAATCGCTCATCAGGGGCGTTTTTGTCGAATCCATCTGGTCGTCAATGGCTTTTTTGACCAAATCTATCCGCAACGGGACACTCACATTGGCAATTGCCCGGCCCAAATCCCTCCCGAGGGCATAGCTGAACCGGTCCTGATCGGTAATCAGGGTGTCGAGGCGAGCAGGAGCCTGCACCGCAGTGGAATCAGCTGCTGCGGGTTCGACAGCCGGTTTCTGGGAGCCGCCGCAGGCAAAAAGACCTGCACAAACGGCAAGAGCGGAAGACTTGCATATTATATTCATTTTTCCCTCAAACATGGTTAGAATCGCCCAAATTTCACACTATAAATGTAGGATATTATATGATATCCGTCACAATACACCCCCGATAAAAGATAAAAAAATGATACCAAATGCATTTTTTTGAAAAAAAACGGCAATTCCGTGAGTTAAAACACGTAAAAAGCACAAACGTAAATAAAATTCAACAAACCCCTTTG
The DNA here is from genome assembly GCA_016285835.1 of Fibrobacter sp. GTDB lineage: Bacteria > Fibrobacterota > Fibrobacteria > Fibrobacterales > Fibrobacteraceae > Fibrobacter. The sequence goes on along the minus strand of JAEERM010000088.1, from coordinate 3,142 downwards.
ATTTTTGTAACTTTTTTCTATCTTTAATAGTGGATTGGGTTTTTTAAAGGAAAAAACCATGTACAACAATTTTGCACACATCATCGAAAATGCGACAAGCCAGAAGCGTTTGTTCGATTCCTCGATTGAAAGCGTGAAAGACCTGTTGGACCAATCCGTCCAGGGCTCAATCGAGAATCCTGAAAACATTCACAAGGTGGAATTCGCCCGCACCGGGTTCCGCACTGGGTGGCTCCGTGGTTCCCTTTCTTACCCGTGGGTCGTTGTTTGCATCATTGTCCCCGCAGTGCTTGATACCCTGATCTAACCGATAGGTTGGGTCGGCCTGTCAACACGGCGAAAGCGTTTCACCTTTATTAGCCCCTTTGGGGGCTTTTTTTTATTCCCAGAATATCTATCTTTGTTTCCGAAAAACGGGCAGACGCCCCAAACGGAGACCTTATGGCAGCACTCATCCTCGACGGCAAGGCCCTCGCCAAGACCACTGAAGAAGAACTCAGCGCCCGCGTGGCAAAACTCAAGGAAAAGACGGGCAAGACCCCCATCCTTGCGACCATCCTGGTGGGCGACGACCCAGCCAGTGCCACCTACGTCAAGATGAAGGGCAACGCCTGCGCCCGAGTGGGCATGGAAAGCATCCGCGTGGTGCTCCCCAAGAACACCACCACCGAAGAACTGCTGAACAAAATCCAGGAATTGAACGACAACCGCGACGTGCACGGCATTCTGCTGCAGCACCCGGTTCCGCGCCACATCGACGAACGCGCCGCTTTCGAAGCCATCGACGCCCGCAAGGACGTGGACGGCGTGACCTGCCTGGGCTTTGGCCGCATGGCGATGGGCGAACCCGCCTACGGATGCGCGACTCCCGCCGGAATCATGCGCCTGTTGAAGGCCTACAACATTCCGCTCGCAGGCAAGCATGCCGTAGTCGTTGGCCGTAGCGCCATCCTCGGCAAGCCGATGGCCATGATGCTTTTGAATGCCGACTGCACCGTGACCATCTGCCACAGCAAGACGCAGAACCTCCCCGAATTCGTGAAGCAGGCCGACATCCTCGTGGGTGCGGTCGGCAAACCCGAGTTCATCAAGAAGGAATGGATCAAGCAGGGCGCGGTCGTCGTGGACGCCGGTTACCATCCGGGTGGAGTCGGCGATATCGAGAAGGGACTCGACGACGTGGCAAGCGCCTATACCCCGGTTCCGGGCGGCGTGGGCCCCATGACCATCAACACGCTCATCTACCAGAGCGTGGAAAGTGGTGAAAAGTATTTGGGATAGGCTCGAGGCGCGAGCAATGAGCGGTGAGCAGTGAGGCAAGGGTCTCACACCTCATAGCCCCTAGATCCTAATCTCTAGATTCTCTGACGGAGATTGCTTCAGGGCTTCGCCCCTCGCAATGACAAACCTGCTGCCTCCCAACCACTAATCACTGCTTACTGTCTACTTCCTACTTACCCTTTCCTCTTATACCCGCTCAGGCCGAGCAGAATCAGGGCCGGGGTGTAGAAATACCACACAAAGTTATTTGCGACCGTAGCGACAATTTCTTGGACGCTATGGTCATCGCCCGTAGCCAGCGAAAGGCCGACGCAAGCGTCGCAGCAGAAGAACAGAATCATGCCACGCTTGATATTCCTGGCGTTCTTCTCGGGGAAATACCCCTTCTTGGGCACCTTGCAAGCGACAATCAGCGAGCAGATGAGGAAGGCGCCGTAAGTGGCGACAATCGGCACCGTCGGGCCCTCGAAAATGCGGAACAGGTGCAGCGCATTCGCAATGAACATCACCCCGAACGGGATGCACAGAATCCACGGAGAACTGTTGTCCGTATCGCTCATGCGCGTATGGCGGTAAATGAACAAGGCCTGCACCACCATGAAGAAGCAGATGCCGAGCAACGTGTAGTCGCTGCGGTGGTCCAAAAAATGGGAATAGTTGTGCAGAATCTTGAGGCAGAAGTCTGCGCACAAGGCCATCGCGAAGCCGGCCTGTAGAAAGTTGCGGTCGCGTCTGCACAGGCAGTTTCCACCAATGAAGAACACGATGACCGTCATGATGCCGGTAACCGCGAACTTGGCGATATTCTGGTAGTTGCTGCTTTCGACGAGGCATTGCTCGACGGCGCCGCAGCGGTAAAACACGAGCCAGTCCATCACGAAGAACGTGATCATGAGGACACTGACGAGAATTAAAAGCAAAGTAATGAGAGTTTTCTTGTTCATGCAATTTAATATAAGCAATCTATCTCAAATTCGCAACAAGAAAACTTTTTAATATCGAACAATTCCTTCGAACAAACGCATGCCCGACCTGTCGAGAATCTGGACGACATAGTGCCCGCGTGGCTGGGCAGGGCCCATTTGGACAATCCCGTCCCCGACAAATTCAGCCGTTTTCACAGGAATCCCCTGCATGTCGTACATACGGAACACAGTCCATCCGCCGTTTGTGCCCGTCACCCGAATCCCGTCCCCTAGCCTGTAGGCTCGGACAGAGGACGCAAGCCGCATATTTTTGAAGGATGTCGTCGACGTATCCTTAGGAGGCAATGTATCCTCGGGCGGTTTTTCGACATAGGGATGATCCGGGTCGTCCACCACGACCTTGACTTTCAATTCCGTCTCGCAGCCCGACGGATTTACGTACTTGCCCGTGTAGATTCCGCTCTTGGTTCCGTCCATGTTCTTGAAGCGGGCCTCGCGGCCCAGGTAATAGTAGTCATTCGGGCCGGTCCAGCTCCAGCGACCGCCCTCGTACGGATGCGGGCCGATGACCAGGGAATCGCCCTTCTTGAGCGAGACTTCCGTCGCCTCGTCCCAGTCACCATTGTGGATCTTCACGTAAGAGATGACCGAAGACGGAGTGCAATCCGTCCCTTCCACATCCGCGACAACCATCGTCGTGACGGTATTCGACTTCGCCGTCATCGCAAGCGAAGTACCGCTGATGGCGATATCGTCAGCCGGCTTGAGACTGCCCGGCAGCTCGAAGCGCACGACCTTCGCCGTCGTTCCCAACTTCTTGAACTTGCTCAAGTCAAAGTTGTACTTCACGTCGCTGCTGCCGCTGTTCCGCACGACGATGACCAGCGCCCCGTCGGGGCGCAGGGCGGCAACCGTGTTGCCGTTGTCGCTATCGA
>JAEERM010000178.1 GCA_016285835.1 Fibrobacter sp. | reverse complement strand
TGAGGTCGAGGACCTTATCGCCGAGTTTGACGCCAAGCGCCTTGCGTGCAAGACCTTCGGAAATGCCCTTCGCAATTTCGAGGCCGGTGGTGCCCGATGCTACGGAACGTACGGAGCCATCGGGGAAGGTGAGTTCGATTTGAGACATATATAATCCTTTTTATGGGCGGTTCTCGCCCGGTTCCCCAGAAATACGACATCTGGCGGTAGGGCCAAATTTAGCTTAAGGCGAGCGTCGCGGCAACCAAGCTTGCTTGGTTTGACATGACCGAGCCGTGCTAAATGCACGCGAAGCGTGCCAAGATAGCTTTTAGACGAAAGACGAGAGACGAAAGACGAGAGAATGACGAAAAAAAATGCCTCAAATGCGTCATTCTGACGCCGAAGGCGGTATAGAATTGTTGCCAATTCATAGGCTTACAATTCTTAAGCTCTTGTGGGCTAAGAATCCAGTCCTGATAATACAAAGGGGGAGGAATCCCCCTGATTGCAGCCCGCTTCGCGGTCTTCCATCACCCCTTCGCCTAGGGCGGACAGCACTTAGCACTTTAGTGCTTAGTGCGCATGGCCACCAAGGTGGGGACACCCCTAAGACCCCTCGCAAGGGAATCTCCTGATTTATGCTGTTTTAAACGTGAAAACGATTATTTTATGAGTTTTTCCTGTTAAAAAATGTTAAATTTATCCAAAAATCGCCATTTCTATAATTTTGATTTATTTAGTATTGAAAATACTACAAAAAATCTTGACTTTAAAAAAAGAATTGCTTATATTTAGGGCATGGACTTTGAAAATGTGTCAAAGAACGCCCTTGGCTTGTCGAAATCGCATACGGTATCGCTGCGCGATGTTGCCCAGCTTTCGGTAGGTTACCCCTTCCGCAACACGTGTGTTCCTGGAGAATCCGGCACGTTGGCGTGTTTTTTGCGAGATGTGGATTCGGATGGCTCGTTGAATGTGGGCTCGCTGCGGCGTGTGGAAGACGTCAAGCCCAACGGCTCGCACCTTGCGGTGGCGGGTGATATCGTGTTTAGGTCGAGGGGCGGCTCGTTTGTTTCGGCGATTGTGCCCACCCTGAACGAAGATTTGCTTGTGGTTGCCCCGATGATCCGTATCCGCGTAAATCGCGAAAGGGTTTTGCCCGAATACCTAGTTTGGTATATGAACGGCGCCAACGGAACCGCTTTTTTCAAGGAATTTGCCAAGGGTTCTGCCATGCCACTCATCAGCAAGACGGTTTTGGAACAGATGCCCATAAAACTGCCTAGTTTACAGGCTCAACAAAACATCGTTGAACTCGTTGAATTAGGCCGTCGTGAACATGAGATTATGGCAGAAATTGTCAAGCAAAAGAACTTAATTTTAGAAACGGAAATTTCAAAATACCTGGAGTCGCTATGAGTGAAGTAAAAAGCGAAAAAATCAAGCAAGACGCCATCAATGCTGCCGCCTGGGCTGCCTGTGACACGTTCCGCGGTGCAATCGATCCAGCACAATACAAGGATTACATCCTAGTGATGTTGTTCCTGAAGTATATGTCGGATGTGTGGCGTGACCATTACGATGCTTATGGCAAACAATACGGCGGCGACGAGGCGCGAATCCTCCGCAAATTGGAACGCGAGCGTTTTGTACTCCCGATGGTAGAAATCAAGAACGAGAAAGGCAAGGTCATCGACAAGTTTGTCGCGGACTATTACAGCCTTTACGAACGTCGCACGGCAGATAATATCGGCGACTTGATTAACATTGTTCTCGACAAGATTGAAACGCAGAACAGGCTCAAGCTCGAAGGTGTTTTCCGCAATATCGACTTCAATTCCGAGCCGAATCTCGGCAAGACAAAGGACCGCAATCGTCGCCTGCGCACGTTACTCGAGGATTTCGCCAAAGATGAGCTGGACATGTCGCCGAGCCGCGTTTCCGAAGACATTATCGGCAATACCTATATGTATCTGTTGGAACGTTTTGGCGCCGAGGCGGGCAAGAAGGCGGGCGAATTTTTTACGCCGTTTGTTGTTACCGAACTCGTGGCGAAACTTGCGGCCCCGAAGGATGGCGACAAGATTTGCGACCCGACATGTGGTGCGGGTGGTTTGCTTTTGCAGGGTGCGAAGCAGGTGCCGAGCGGCAACTACGCCTTGTTTGGTCAGGAATCGAACGGCAGCACATGGGCACTTTGCCGCATGAATATGTTCTTGCACAGCACCGATAGCGCCCGCATTGAATGGGGCGATACGCTCAACAGCCCGATGCTTGTCGAAAAAGACAAGTTGATGAAATTCAATGTGGTGGTTGCGAATCCGCCTTTCAGCCTCGACAAATGGGGCGCTGAAAATGCCGAAAGTGACCCCTACAAGCGTTTTTTTCGTGGTATTCCGCCCAAAAGCAAGGGTGACTGGGCCTTCATTACGCATATGGTCGAGACGAGCCTTGCGGGCGAAGGCCGTGTTGTTGTCGTGGTGCCTCACGGCGTGCTGTTCCGCGGTTCTTCCGAAGGCAAAATCCGCGAGGCGATGATTCGCGAAAACCTGCTGGATGCGGTGATCGGCCTCCCCGAAAACCTTTTCCCGACCACGAGCATTCCCGTGGCGATTCTGGTATTCGACCGCAGCCGTGAAATCGGCGGCAAGAACGCAAAACGCAAGGACGTGCTGTTCATTGACGCAAGCCGTGAATTCGTACAGGGCAAAAAACAGAATTCACTCTCCGAAGAGAACATCTCGAAAATTGTGAATACCTACAAGAAGCGCAAGAACGTGGACAAGTATGCCCATGTCGCCTCCCTCGACGAAATTGAAGGCAACGAATTCAACCTGAACATCCCGCGCTATGTGGATACCTTCGAAGAAGAAGTTCCTATCGATGTGGATGCCGTGCAGAAGGATATCGACCGCCTCGAAAAGGAACTTGCCGAAGTCCGCAAGCAGATGGCCCAGAAACTGAAGGAGATAAAGCGGGGGTAACTGGAATGTCATCCAAAATGTCACTCAAAATGATACCCAAAATGATAGTCAAAGTGATAGTTAAAAAGATACCCTAAATGATACCCAAAAGATAGAG
>JAEERM010000009.1 GCA_016285835.1 Fibrobacter sp. | reverse complement strand
AGAAGACGAGTGGCCAGAGCGAAGTCGAGAACCTGAAGAAGGAACTGGTCGAACTCCAGAAGCAGCAGGAAGACCTCGTCCAGATTGCCAAGGAAAACTGGGTGGTCGGTGACGTGAACGTCCGCGATGGCGAAAAGGTTTCGAGCTTTGCCCCGATTCTCACCCTCACGCACAAGCGCCCGACGATTATCCGCGGCTACATCAACGAACAGATTTACCAGAACATGGACGTGGGCGAGACTGTGAAGGTGACCACGCTTGCCGGTACGGGCAAGGCGGTTGTCGGCGAAGTTGTCGGCCTCTCCAGCCGTATCGTCCCGTTCCCGACCCGCATGTGGAAGATGCCGGAGTTGCCGGTGTACGGTCGTGAAGTGACCATCAAGATTCCCGAAGAGAATCCGTTCCTCCTGGGCGAAATGGTGACTATTGCGGAAATGGGCGTTATTAATCATCTCAAGAAAGACGGTAAGAAATAATGAAGCGCTTTGTTGCACTCCCTATCATGTTGTCTGCGGCTCTGTATGCAGGCCCGCTGACGTGGGACCGTCTTGTCCAGTCGGCGCAGACGGACCCCCGATTCGAGGCCGCGCAGAAGCGTTCCGAGGCAACGTCTTCTCCCAGGAACACGAAACTCTGGGACAAGATGGAACTGCGTTACCAGTTGGACGGTTTTAGCTTTGCCAAGCATGACTTTGAACTCCGCATGAGCCCCAAGACGTTCGGCGAAGGCTCTGCCGACCGTGAACGTTACGAGGCTAATAAGGCGTACGAACGTGCCCGCTTTGGCGTGGAGCGCTCCCTGTTGCTGTACGACCGCTACGAACGCGGCGTGCGCTATGTGATGCGCAAGAAGATTAACGAAATCAACAAGCAGTTGCTACAGGTGAATGCCGACCGCATCGAAGTGTTGCACCTCAAGTCCGGTTCGGCGTCCTTCAATCCCGAAGACCTGATGGCCGCTCTGGAAAAGGGTGCTACCTTGAAGGCGGATTTGCTTTCGGACAGCACGGCTTTGCGTGACGCGGAACTCAAGATGAAAATCTGGGTGCCCGATTTCGATGGAGTTGATTTGGATTCCTCGTTCCTCCCGACCATGGACGAACTTGCTCAGAACCTTTCCAATGGCGTGGAAGTGAATGAAAACTTCCCGCTGGTGGCGATGGCCCGCGGCAAGCGCGACGCCGAAGTTGCCCAGGCCAAGCAGGACGTGAGCAAGGGCCGCGACTACATCTCGCATATCGGTATCGGCTACTCCCTGCAGATAGAATCCCGGATGGAAAAATACAAGACTTTGTATGCGGATGATGTCTATGGTACGGGCTTTTATGGCCCTAATAAGAACGATGGCGATTCGACATATATCAAAGAATTCAAAAAGAAGACTGGTTGTACGTCTGTCGCAGGCTGCAATGCGTCTGCAGACCTTCTCGTTCCGGACAAGGACAACAGGAAGACTGCGGACAAGTTCTTTGTGAATCTCGCTTTCCGCCTGCCGTTCTTCGATAGCGGCAAGGACGGCGATCTCAAGCTCCAGGTGGCCAAGCTCGATGCCGAAGGCGACTACCTCGCTGATGTGCGCGATATCAATCAGAAGGTGGCCCGCCTGACCGAGGAAGTGCTTGCCATGATTGGCCAGTGGAAGGTGCAGAAGGAATATGTGCAGCAGGTGAACGCGAGCGGGTTCATGGAACAGTTCGCAATTAATGCCGGTTCCGATCCGCTTTTGCTTTTGCGCGCCAAGGAAAGCTCGCTCGAAAGCGACATGAAGGCTGTCAAGTTGGAATACGATATTTTCGTGCGTTATCTGGAATTGCTCAATTATGCGGGGATCCTTGCCCGCGAGGGTAGCGTGAACCATCTCCGTGAGGCTTTGAAGTAGTATGGCAGAAGCCCGTGGATTTAGCCTTCTCGAGCGGTTCGAGCTCAAGTACCATATCCCCGTCGAATGGGCGGACCGGATAGGCGCTTTCCTTGCTCCGTATTGCGAAGAAGACTACTATTCCAAGATTACTCCGGGTGGTTTCTACTGGATTACGAACCTGTATCTGGATAGCCCCAAGTGGACCTTCCTCGGTTGGAAAAAGAAACAGCTCCTGGACCGCTTCAACATGCGAATCCGTACTTACGGCGAGCATCCGGCACAGGACGGTACGTTCCATTTCGAGGTCAAGCGCAAGATTCGCAGCATTTGCTACAAGAGCCGTGCGACCATCAAGGGTATCAATCCGGGCGAAGTCTGGAACATGAAACCCGAGGAATGGCCTTGCAAGACGGACAAGGACCGCATGTACCTCAAGGATTTCCTTTACAAGACGGAACTCCACGGGGCTCACCCGCGCCTCTTGACGCAGTACAAGCGTCGCGCCTGGTTCGGGCTCCGCGAGGAATATTCCCGCGTCACGATCGATACGGGCATGCGCTTCCGCGAAGAGAACGGGTTTGACTATACGGTGGACCCGCACTACATGCATTCGACCGGTCTTCCGAGGTTTTTCCAGCCGGGAATGGACGCTGTGCTCGAATTAAAGTGTCCTTGCTCACAGGTTCCTTACTGGATGTTTGACTTGATAAGATTTTTGAACCTCAAACACTCCGCATTTTCTAAATTCGGTAATGCGGCCGCTGAATGGAAACGGGTTTACGAGAACCCGCGTAGGTTCAAGAGCCCCTACTGGACGAAACTGGCTGGGAATTTCTAGAGTTTTTATTATAGAGTTTGACCTGAACAAAGGATGGCCCCTATGAACATGAAAAAGTGGCTTTTGACCGGCGCCTGCATTGCTGCACTCGGTGCGCTTTCTGCTTGCTCCAACGAGGAAAGCAGCGATAATAATCCAGTGACCCCTGAGATTAGTTCGGACTCCCAGCCCGGAGATGGTGGCAGTAGTGGAGATCCCCAGCCTGCTTCTGCTGGCGATCCTACTTCGGCTGATCCTGGCAATAGTAGCGAAAAGGGGAGCAGCGGAGGTAAGGATCCCACTCCCGCTTCGAGCAGCAGCGATGAACCCATGTCTGAAACGGATGACCCGCAGATGGGTTGCTCCGAAATCATGTACAATGCGGCTGATGGTTCTGCCCTGGAATGGATTGAAATCTATATCGTCGGTGGCTTGGACATGGACAACATGCAGAATTTTGATCTCCACCTGAGTGGCGCTGTCGATTATGTGTTCCCCGGAGAGCCCTTGAAGAAGGGTGAATACATCGTGGTAACGAACGATCCGACTGAGTTCAAGGCGGCTTATCCCACGTTTGCCGGCCGTCTGTTTGGCCCGTGGGAGGGTGGAACGCAGGTCAAACTGGTCAACGAAGGCGATGTCGTGAACGTGAAGGTTATGGGCGAGGGCGACGTGAGTTGCGCCTTCAGTAACGAACCTCCTTGGCCGAGCCTTGCCGATGGCAAGGGCCGTACCCTCGTGTATAAGGGCGGCAATGCTGCCCAGCCGAACTCTTGGGCGGCAAGCAAGCTTGATAAGGGTAATCCCGGTGTTGGTAACGACGAATGGGTGACTCCCGCCGCGGTGCGCATCAACGAAATCATGCCGACCATCGGTGAAAATAACGCATGGATTGAACTGTACAATACGGGCGACAGGGAAGTGGATGTTGCCGGCTGGACGATTGAAGTCAAGCGTCGCAAGCAGACGCTGACGATTAAGTCCGGAGAAGTTTCGACGGTAATCCCGGCGAAGGGCTATGTGGTACTCGATGCAGTTGGCAATTTTGACGAAGAACTGGTGGTGAGCAACCAGGGTGGTGAATTCTACCTGCGTGGGTCGCTGGAAGGCGAAGAATCCAGTATCTGGGTACCTGCCGGTACGGGTACAAGTGGCGTAATTGACCTGAGTGACGGCTCTACGGCCCAAGGCCCGCTTGCTTCCGCTACACCTGGTGCAAAGAATTCTGCTCTCAAGATGGGTTCTGTGTATATCAACGAAATTCATTACCATCCGGACGAATCGGGCCCGCTCCCGTTTGAATACATGGAATTGGTGAATGGTACTGACAACGATATTTCTCTTTACAGCACGACTGTCCAGAAGGGTTGGAAAATCGAGGGTATTAATATGGAATTCGGGAGCACTGCGGTTCTCCCTGCCCATGGCATGATTCTCTTGATTCCTGAACAACTCGATCCGGCTGTTCTTACTGCTACAGGGATTACGAACTGGGGTGCGGATTTTGTCCGTACGACCTATTCTATCCCGGCAACGGTGCAGATTATGACTTACTCTGGTAAACTCTCCAACCGTAGCGAAACTATCGCCGTCAAGGAGCCTTTCGCCAAGGAAGGTGAAGGCGTGTCAGCCAAGTACTTCTACATTTGGCACGATGCCACGCTCTATTCCGATAAGTGGCCCGCATTGAAGGAAGCGGACGGTCTCGGATACAGCCTGCAGCGTGTCGACACGAAGACGATGGGTTACGAGGCCAGCGCCTGGAAGGCTGCTGAACCGACTATTGGTAAGTAAATTATCCTCTTGCAGGAATCTTCCCCCGGTCATCCGGGGGATTTTTTTATAAAAAGAGGACAAGATGCGCAAGTATGCCCTCTTATAGTTAAAATCCCCCTTTTTGTCAGAAAAGGCAGGATGGCGGGAGTGCCCAAAAATAGAATTTGCTATTTTATCTTGTGCTATGAAGTTGCGCTTTACATTTTTTGTTTTTGTTTCTGTCGCGGCAATGGCAGCCCCCCTGTCGCTACAGGATGCCCTTAACATGGCAAAGACGGGCAACTCGCAGATCAAGGCCGAAAAAGCCAAGGTCGAAATGGCCGAGAGCGGCAAGAACGAGGCCCGGTCCCGCTTTATGCCCACCGTCTCCCTGTCTGCGGGAGTCACCAAGATTAACGACCCCATCAATATCGACTTGAACGAAATTCGTTCGGGGATTATCTCTGTGCATGGCGCCGAGGCTTACCAGAATTATTATAAGACCGGTTACGAGGCGGCCTATGAGCGTGCCACCGGCGCGGGAATGCCCAGTGAAATGGCAGATCCTATGGCGAGGAATGTCGGTGATTCTGTGGGAAATCTTGCTAGGATGAAGACGGAATCTACGTTGGATTCGGCCATGCCGAATTTCAGGAAAAGGGTCCAGGATGACGTGTTTTTCAATGCGAGATTGTCCGTTATCTGGCCGATATTTACTGGGCTCAAGATTTATTCTGCCTACGATGCCGCTAAAGAAAACGTGACTGCCCGCAAGGCCGAATTTGACATGGCCCAGAATGCGATTCTCATGGATGTCGCAACTAGGTACTTTTCCTTGCGACTGGCCGAAGAATTGACGTTGCTCCGCGAGACGACGAAGCGTAACTTGGAAGACCATCTGGAACGTTCCAAGAAATTGGAAGCGGGCGGACAGATTAGCAAGGCAGAACGCCTGCGTGCTGAAGTTGCCCTTGCCGAGGCAGAAAACGCACTGGAAGACGCTATGCGCGACCAGACCCTGGCGCGTCTTGCGCTGGCGAGCCTCTTGCATACGGATACGAGCATTACCGCAACGACCCCAGTTGAATCCCCCGAGGTGTACCGCTCTATTGAAGAGTTTAAGGCTATTGCGAGGGAAAAGCACCCTGGGCTTAGGCAACTGCGTACTGAACGCAAACGGAGCCAGGCTGCCGTCAGCGCTGCCCGTGCCGACTATTACCCGACGGTTGCCTTGTTTGGGTATAAGGAACTTTATACAAAAGACCTGACCATACTGGAACCGGAATGGGCCGTGGGTGCGAAGGCGCAGTGGGATTTATTCAAGGGCGGCGAAACGCGTTCGAAGGTGAGTAGCGCGAAGGCTCTTGACCGTTCGCTGGCCAGCATGGAAGAACAGACTTTGGACAACATCAACTTGCTTGTTGAAAAGCGCTGGCGCGAGATGGAACACGCCAAGAGCCGTTTGGTAAGCCTGCAAAAAACACGCGAACTGGCTGATGAGGCCTTGCGTAGCCAAAAGAAGGCTTACGAGGCGGGGCTTGCGACCGGCCTCGACGTTGTCGATGCCGAACTGGCGCTGTCGCGTTTGCAGGTGGCCGACCTCAAGGCCCATTACGATGCCGTCATTGCATGGCTCGGCTTGCTTGAATCTTGCGGTGAGGTTGAAAATGCAGGCACTCTGCTTACGGCCTCGAAACCTGTCGCTCCTGTGCAACCGGTTGCGCCTGCTGTGGATTCTGCTGTGGCGACATCGCCTGCAGTGGCTCCGGCTCCCGCTCCGGTGGCTCCTGCCGCTGCGGATTCGGTGGCCCCGGCGACTGTGGCCGCTGACTCTGTTGCCGCCCCTGCGCAAGCGCCCGCGCCCGCTGACTCGGCTGTTACCCCGGCCCCCGCGCCGGCAAAGGAATCTTCTGAACAGGGAACCGCGGGAACGGTTCCCGAGAACAAGGAGAATAAACAATGATCAATGCGTTGAAATTCTTTGGCAAGATGGTTATCGTGCTGGTGCTGATTGCACTGGTCGTACTGGGCGTTGCCCAGCTCAAGAAATTTGCCACCGAGCCTCGCGAACAGTTCTTGCAGGGGCAGATGGAAGCAAGGCGCGTCCTTGTCGCGGGAAAAATTCCTGGCCGTGTCGAGGCTCTACTTGTGCGTGAAGGGGATTATGTGTACAAGGATTCCCTCGTGGCGATTATTAGCAGCCCCGAAATCGAGGCGAAGAAAATCCAGGCCGAGGGCGCGCTCGGTGCCGCGAAGGCCCAGGCGAACAAGGCCCGCAATGGTGCTCGCAGCGAAGATATCACCGCACTCAAGGCTATGGCCGAACGTGCGCAGGATGCCGCGACGCTTGCGAAGAATACGTACGACCGCGTGCAGAAGCTTTTTGATGAGGGCGTACTCCCGCTCCAAAAACGTGACGAAGCCGAAACTCAGATGAAGGCGAGCCAGTCTGCCGCCGATGCTGCGAAGGCGCAGTACGACCAGGCTGTGGCCGGTGCCCGCAGCGAAGACAAGGCGGCTGCGAACGCCCTTGTGATGCAGGCCCGCGGTGCTACCGCCGAAGTGGATGCTTACCTCGAAGAAACCAAGATTCGTTCCCCGATTACAGGCGAAGTTTCGCTCAAGCTTGCCGAAGAAGGTGAAGTGGTCGGTTCGGGCATGCCTGTGGTGGCTGTGACGGATTTGAATGATGCTTGGGCAGTGTTCCATTTCCGCGAAGATTTGCTCAAGAATGTTTCCAAGGGCAAGCGTTTTGTGGCCCATATCCCTGCGCTGGATAGCGATGTCGAAATGGAAGTGAATTACATTGCTTCTGTGGGTGACTACGCTACATGGCGCAGCAGCAAGGAAAGTGGCGGATTCGACCTCAAAACGTTTGAAGTGCGCATGCGCCCCACGCAGAAGGTCGACAACTTGCGCCCGGGCATGAGTGTCCTTCTTTCGGCGGAAGCTATTCGGTAACGGAGGCTTGCCGTGCTGTTGCAGGGATTCCTGAAAACGGTCCGGAAAATTTATTTCAGCCACAATATCGTCTTGTGGCTGATTCTCCTCGTGTTGCCTGTCGGGGTTTCGGTCTTTATGCTGGGCCTGTTCTCCTCGCAAATTGTGCAGCATGTGCCTATCGGCATTGTGCGTCAGGATGATAGTCGCCTGGCCGACCGCCTGGAATCCAAGTTGCGTTCCAGCCCGGTATTGAATGTGAAGATGATTTGTCACGACATGGCCGAGTGCGAGCATGCGGTTATTCGTGGCGACCTCCAGAGTTTCCTTGTCTTGCCTAACGAACTGGAACGCCGAGCCCTTAGGCTCGAAAGTCCTGTGATTCCGGTGTATTCCAGCGGGCAGAATTATTTGACCAACATGTTTGCGACCAAGGAAATTCGTGCGGTGCTTTCGTCTGCAGGGAGCGAAATGTTTACCGCCCAGATGGACGATCCCGTGAAGACGGAAATCCACTCCGTCGGCAATGTCGAGGGCAATTACCAGGGCTTTCTTGGGCTTGGCCTTGTGACGGCGCTGTTCCACCTCGCGGCGATGATTGTCGGCGTGTACGTGGCGTCGTTCCCGCTCCGCGACCACCGCGTGAGAGAAATGCTCGGCTATGCCCGCGGTTCGCGCTTTACGCTCTGGTTTGCAAGCGTTGTGCCCATGAACGTCATCCTTTGGCTCGGCATGATTGGCTGCTACGCTTATTGCCACCGAGTGCTCGCTCCGTTAACTTTTGACGAATTTGTCATGACGGCAGCCGCTCAACTGTTCATGATTCTCGCCTGTTCCGGTGCCGGCATCGTATTTGTCGGTGTGGTGGGGGTGATGAGGATTGCGACGGGTGCCGCAGGCGTCATTGGCAGTCCGGCCTTTGCGTTTGCCGGGCAGACGTTCCCTGTGATGGCCATGCCTTTTGCCGTGCGCTGCTTTGCCTTTGTACTCCCGCTGACGCATGCACTCAAGATTCAGTCGATGATGCTCTTGGGCGATGTGAGCATGGCTCCTGCATGGGAAGTGCTGAAAGTCCTTATCGGGATGGCTCTGTTCTGGAACCTCCTGGGCGCCTTCCTTATGTCGATGCGGTGGAAACAGTTCGCCCGCAGGGAAGCTGAATACGAGAAGAAAATGCAAACGGCTCCGGAGGCTTCCGCATGATTCGTCGCCTTTGGAAAGTCGCTTTTGCTGAATGGAAACTGATGTACACGGACCCTGCCGCGGTGCTCTTGCTTGTGGTGGCGGGCATCTTGTATGCCTTTTATTATCCGACTCCGTATATTTATCAGACGGTGACGAAGGTCCCTGTTGCCATCGTGGACATGGACAACACGACGATGTCCCGTGAATTGGTTCGTATGGCATCGGCTGCTCAGCAGATAGAAGTAAAGGCTGTGTATTCCGAAATGCAGCAGGCCAAGGAATCCATGTCGCACGACGAAATTTATGGCTTCATGGTTATTCCCGAGAACATGGAAAGAGACATCCGCAGCCATCGCCAGGTGACTGTGAATATTTTTACGCACGGGGCTTACGTGATGTTCCACGGAGCTATCGGTACGGCATTTTCGACTTGTGCGTTGACTCTGGGTGCAACGAACAAGGTGAAACAGATTGCGATTTCCAAGAAGGTTCCCTCTGCAAAGGCGATTGCCATGCGCGATCCGTTCCCTCTCAGCATCCAGACGCTGTACAACAGTACGGGCGGCTATGCTAATTATGTGGTGCCCAGCGTTTTGGTGGTCATTCTCCAGCAGTCGCTTATCATCGGGATTTGCGTATTGGGCGGTTCCCGAGCCCATCGCCGTTTCCGTAAAAAGATGCGTAACAGCGCGGTCGAGAACGAAACCCTGCCTTACCGATACTTTGGACGCTCGCTGGCTTACTTTGTCCATTATTGCTCGTTTATCCTGTTCTACCATTGCATCGTTTACAATCTTTTCGATTTCCCGAGACGCGGTGAACTGTTGCCCATGGTGGTTTTCTCGGTCGTGTTCCTTGCATCGACCATCAATTTGGGAATGGTGGTTTCGCAGGTGTTCTTGCGGCGCGAATCCAGCATGCAACTTTTCTTGTACCTCTCCATTCCGATTTTGTTCCTTGCGAACTTTAGCTGGCCCAGTTATCTGATTCCGTCTTGGATGGTTGCCGTTTCGTATATTTTGCCGAGTACATTTGCCGTGCCTGCCTGGCTTTCTATCGAACAGATGGGGGGCGATATCTATGACGTGGCACCTCGGTTGTACCTGCTTGCTGTACAGGCTGTGGTGTACCTTGCATTGGGACTTTTGCTGACGCGCGCCCGCGACAAGGTCAAGCTCGACATCGGCGATATGTGATTTGAGGGATTAGAGGCTAGAGGTTAGAGGCTGTAGTTTCTCCCTAGCCCCTAGCCCCTAGATCCTAACCCCTTTTTTTGTATATTATGTCTTGAGGTAGATATATGTACTTTGATCCTTTATACATGATGATTCTCCTGGTGACGCTTGCCTTGTCTGGCGGTGTTTCCATGCTAGTCAAATCCCGTTTTGCTGCGGGCCAGAAAGTGAACATTTCCAGCGGCCTCACCGGTGCTGACGTGGCGAAGGCCATCCTCATGGATGCGGGCATCACCGACGTGCAGGTGCTTGTGCATCATGGGTTCCTCTCGGACCATTACAATCCGCTGAACAAGACGCTCAACCTCTCGAAAGAAGTGTACTACGGCCGTAACGCAAGTGCCGCGGGTGTTGCTGCGCACGAGGTGGGTCACGCTATCCAGCATGCGCAGGGGTACTTCCCGATGTGGTTGCGTTCTGCCATTGTGCCGGTTGCCAATATCGGTAGCAATCTCGGTCCGTGGCTTGTGATTATTGGCATCTTGCTGATGGGTGCCGGCCGTGCGCTGGGTTATTCTCTTGCGCTGGTGGGTGTAATCCTCTTTGCAGCCGCGACGCTCTTTACGCTCGTGACCGTGCCGGTCGAATTCGATGCCTCTTCCCGTGCCAAGAAGGCGCTTGCCCGCATGGACGTGGTGGCGCAGGGCCGTGAATACAATACGGTTTCCGGAGTGCTTTTTGCCGCAGGCCTCACGTATGTGGCTGCCGCGATATCTTCCATTTTGCAACTGCTCTACTGGGCGTACCGCGCTGGCCTTATTGGTGGGCGCAGGGACTAGGAGGCTTTATGGCTGTAAGGACGCTGACCGTGGAATGCCCCATGTGCAAGGGCGAACTCGTCGTTGATGCCGATACGGGTGAGGTGCTCTCTCATAAGGAGTACAAGAAGGAAGTCAAGTCTTTTGACGAATTCCTCAAGAGCCAAAAGAACCGCGCTGCTGAACTGGACGCGCTCTTTGCCGCAGGCAAGGAGAAGGACAAACAGCGTGCATCCATCGCCGAAAAGAAGTTCGAGGCAGCCAAGCAGAACAAGGATTTGAAGGATCCTCCACCCAGCATCAACTGGGATTAGATTTTTTGTAACCATACCTCGGTTTTTTATTATTTTAGAGGTATGAAAAACCGCATACTCTTCTATGTCTTTTCAGCGGCATTGCTGCTGTCGTTTTCGGCATGTGGCGATGATTCCTCTAGCGTGGATTCCCGCACTTCCGATAATCCCGAACTGTTAGAGGAAAATTTCGACTCCCTGGATGAACTGCCGATTTGTGGCGCGGAAAATAGGGGTGCCCTTGCCAAGGTAAAGGAAACCCGTTATACGTGTTTTACAAATGCCTGGGTGCCGGTAAAGGAATTTGTTGCTGGAGTATGCAATATTAGGGCTTGTGACGATGATGTTGCTGGCAAATTTTACTATGTCGAATCCGACAAGGAAGCATACCAGTGTGTAGCAGGAACTTGGAAAAAATCTACGGGAGCGACATTCTCTGATTCCGAGTTTGTCGATTGTTATGTGCCGGCTATAGTGACGGCCAATGTAGATTCAAAAGATTCATTGGAAACTTGCTCGTCAAAGCGCGAGGGCGATTTGGCCTATGTTGCCGGTAAGCTTTATGCTTGCATATCCAAGAAGTGGCAGAAACAGGCCGGTGTCGTGATTTCAGAATCGGACTTGGGTAAATGTACTACAGACGGGGATTATAAATATGTCTTGTCCAAGTCGGCGTCTTATTCTTGTAAGCATGGATCGTGGCTCAAGGATGGGAAAGCGGTCTCGATAACTTCATCTTCTTCATCCTCCAAAACATTGTCTTCTTCATCAGAGAAACTTTCCTCGTCTTCGCCTGTCGAAGAAAAGAAGTCCTCGGCAGTAGAATCCTCCAGTTCGAAAACCCCTGATATCGAACTCCCGGTTGACGATGGTACCAAGGTGCGCGGTGTATGCATTGTCTCGGAAAAGAGTGCTGTCCGGGACTCGAGTGTTACCTACTCTTTCTATAACATGGGCGGTACTCCTGTTACATTCTCCTGGGATTTTGGAGATAAGGCATCTCCTACTACTAGCCAAGAGATTTCGCCCACGGTCACTTACAAACGTGGGGGAGCGTATCATGCACGATTGATTATAAACGAAGGAAAGGAATCGGAAAGCGATACGATAATCTGTTCAAAAGTCAATGTCTCGGGCATCCCCGTAACGGATTGTTTGTGTGAAACGCAAACGGATACGTTGCAAGTCTCGATAGATTACCCTGACAGTGCCACATGGAAGATTTCTGGATGTAAGGGCGGTCAGGAGTTTACGTACGAATGGGAGGGTTCCGCAAATTACACCTGGAATCCATCCGCCGATAGCTCGTCTATAGTGGGCGTGACGACTAGGGCCGGGTTGTTCTCGCCGAATATTGAAATTGTAAACGATGAAAGCGAAAGCTTGTTTATTTCGTGTCCTGCTGTTTATGTAAAGGGTATTATCTCCGCAACCTGTTACA
The DNA here is from genome assembly GCA_016285835.1 of Fibrobacter sp. Classification (GTDB taxonomy): domain Bacteria; phylum Fibrobacterota; class Fibrobacteria; order Fibrobacterales; family Fibrobacteraceae; genus Fibrobacter. The sequence goes on along the minus strand of JAEERM010000009.1, from coordinate 45,028 downwards.
TGGACTTGCGCTATGATGAAGACGGAAATGATGACGGATACACATTCACTGTGAGCAATTTCAAGAACGTAGGTGAATTGCCGAGTTTGTCCATGACCCTTTCGGGCGATGATGGATATTCGAAGAATGTCGACATCACCGCTCGCAATCCAAATTTTTGGGGTTGGGAAAGAGCTTCCTATGAAATTCCGAAATCTGCCGTTCCTGATCTCCATACATATACGTTGACGTATGGAAAATACGATGTTTGCTCGGTCACTCCTGTCAATTGCAGGGCTTCTGAAAAAAGCGTTTTCAGGAACGATACTTCACATTGGGGCTTGATCGGTGTCGGAGACTACACTGCCACATCGTACTCATGGATTTTTGTCGATAAAATGAAGGGCAAAGTCGCTACCAGTACGGATGCCAAACCGAAAATGAGCTTTAAAGATACTGGATCGGTATATGCAACCGTCGTGCTGGATGAAGGGCTTGAATCGGAAATGACCATTTCTTGTCCAGCCATCAACGTGGAAAATCGCTCTATTTCGAATTGCTCCTGTGAGTTGAATCTGGTTTCCGAGTCGGATAGCATAACTGAATCGAATGAGGTTGTTTTTGAATGGAATGTCACGGGCTGCGAAAGCGAAGGTGCCGAGCCTTTCATTTACACTTGGAGCTCTGGCTACGATGCGACTGATGCTTCGGTGACCCGCACGTTTACGAATAGGGGCAAATATACTCCGAATGTTACTGTAGAAAATCAGGACGGATCCACTGCAACGCCACAATGCCCCACGGCAACAGTAAAGGGTGTCTTGGAAAACGAAGGTACAATGACGGATGTCCGCGACGGAAAAGTTTACAGGACAGTTAAAATTGGAGAACAGACCTGGATGGCGGAAAATCTGAATTACGATACCACGGGTGCTGTATGTTTTGAAAATTCACCTGATAATTGCGAAAAGTACGGACGCCTGTACTCGGCGTCGTTGGCGCAGGTTGTTTGCCCGGAGGGTTGGCACTTGCCTACCAACTTGGAATTTGAAACCCTCCTTGATAGTGCAGGTGGTTTTGACAATCTTAAATCTTCGGAATGGAACGGAGGAAACGATCCTTATGGTTTCTCCGCTCTGCCCGCAGGCAAGTATGACTATGTTTCGGGGAAAAAATTTACGACAGACCAATTTGTAACGGGCTGGTGGCTGTACACGGAGACGATCAACTATCTAGCACCACTATATGGCGTATATGTTGATTATGGCCCTCGCTTCACTGACGATGACAACGAAAACGGGTTCTCGGTCCGCTGCTTGGAGGATTAGTCATGAAAAAAGAACTTGTTTTCAATAAGCTATTCTTCCTTGCAATTTGCTTCTTGTGTGCGGTGCTTCTCGCCGCCTGCGGGGACGATGATTCGACTAACAAGGCCGTTGAAATTGGCGAAGATGTCGGGCCAGACGGCGAAGCTATTCCCGATAGTATCCTCTATTCGGATTCGCTCTATTCCTGGTATCTGGGACGTTTTAGTAAGGAAGATGTGAATAAGGATTCGACGAATGTAAAGGATCCTAAAAGTTCAAACTCTAGTTCTAATTCCAGCTCTAACTCAAATTCAAGTTCAAGTAGTTTGTTCAAAACATCTTCTAGCGCAAGTTCCAGTTCTGAAGTGGAACTCGACAAAGATCTTGTTGAAGCGGCCAAGGTTCACTTGCTTCCCCCTGCAGGGTTCTACAGCGATCTGACCATTCCTGTGCCCGCGCCGTTGTATGGCGGTGTTATCCGCTGTACGTTCAACGGGTCTGCACCCGATGTGAATACGGCCGAGTTTGTTGAACCCTATGAAGTCACCAGGAATACTCCGGTACGCTGTGCAGAATTTGTCGGGGATTCTGTTGCGCGCAAGTCGAGCCACACGTTCTTTATCGGTGAAACCGTGTCTATGCCGGTTGTCGCCATAAGCGTCGACTCCGTATTCTTCCGCGAAAAGTATGCCAATACGTCGGACTGCTTCGGTCAAAATCCATATAGCTGTAGGGTGAACATCATGGCCGATGCGGAATATCCTGTCCATGTGGAATTTTTTGAAGAGGGGAGCCGCAGCGCAAAGAAGGCGTGGCAAATCGATGCAGGAATTTCCCTGATGGGCAACTACAGCCGCACCTATGCCAAAAAGCCTGTTGCTATCAAGATGAAAAAGGAATACGAGGACGGACGCCTGAAATACAATTTGTTCTCGACCCGCCCCGAAGCGAACAAGTTCAAGGCGTTCAATTTGCGCAATGGCGGAAACCGTTATGTAGGGGACTTTGTTGCCGATGCCGCCATGACGAGCGTTGTGGAAGGCTCTTCTGTTGATTACCAGCGTAGCCGCCAGGTGGTGGTTTTCTATAACGGCGTGTATATGGGAATTCACGATTTGCGCGAACGCTTGAATGAACATTTTGTGGAAACGAACCATGGGATAGATTCCAAAAGCGTCGACATGATAAAGCATGTGAAGGATACCGTCACGGCAAACGGCGGAACCGCGGACTCGTATATCGATATGCTGAATTATGTCGCAACGAATGATTTTTCTGGGGAAGGCAATGCTGCGTATGAGCATGTCCAGTCCCTTTTGGATGTCGGAAATTATGCGGACTACATGGCTGCCGAAATATACCTGAGAAATGCGGACTGGCCAAGCAATAACGTTCGTGCGTGGCGCAGTCCCGGTCAGCCTTACCGATTTGTTCTTTTCGACGTGGACCAGGGTTTTGGCTGGACTTGGGTGAGCAACGATTTCCAAATGCTCAAAGGAACGATGTTCGACTGGATTCGACACGACAGGGGCTCTGGCCGCACGGGCCCGGGATTTTTCGCCAACATCTTTATCAAGTTGAGGGAGAATCCGGATTTTTGCAGGATGTTCGTCAACCATGGCGCCGTGATGTTGAGCAGCTATTTGACCTATGACCGCATTGTCGATGCCGTGAACAGGGTCAATTCTGAAATTCCCCTTGCCGAAATGGAACGCGACCTGAATAACGAAGAGGTGTTCCAACGCCAGCATAGCCCTTACGGCTATTTCCCTTCCGGATTTGACCGCACAGGCAGCTACGTGACTTCGTATGCTGAGAAAAGGACTGCTACGACTCGTGACGAATACCGTACGGAATTTGGCTTGGGTGCCGACATCTCCGTAACTATCGCCTCTAGCGGTAAAGGCAAAGTGCTGCTGGATGGCATGAACCTTCCGAGCTCCAGTTATACGGGAACGTTCTTTGAAGGCAATGCGATGCTTTTGACTGCTGTTGCAGAAGACGGAAGGACTTTCGTGAAATGGAAAGATGGTTCTACGGAAAATCCACGCCTCGTGAATCCCAAGGATAAGGATACCTTCACCGCCGAGTTCAAGTAGACTCGTCGCTCTCTGTTAATTTGGGTTAGAGTCTTCTCCGGAATAATACGCCTGGGCCTTCTTGATGAAGGCCTCTATTTCTTCGTCCGTCATGGGCGTTTCTTCTGTAGATGTTTCTTCCGCAGGTTCTTCAAAAGAATCTTCTTCCGTTTCTTCTACCGGTTCTGCGGGAGTTTCTTCTTGCGACTCGGAAGGTGTTGCAGATTCGTCCGCAGCGGCGGTTGTCTCGGCGTTAGCTGTTTCGGCGGTTTGTTCAACAGGCGTTTCTGTTGGCTGTTCTGCAGCAGTGTCGGTGGTTGTTTGCTGTGCGGGGGCTGCTGCTCCCTGCTCGTCGTCATCGGAATCGCCGAACGGATTTTCCTGCACTTCCGAAATATCTTCGCGGCCTTCGAGCATGGCGGTGAGGTCGTCTTCGGTCACGTTCCTGCCACGCGAGGTCCATAGCACGGCTTCGCGCATCACGGCGGCAATATCGCCCACGTTGCCCTGCTGGCTGCGGGCAAGTGCCTGGCTGCGCAGGGCCTCCACAAGCCCCGGCTTGACTTCGGGATCCTTCGAGAAGAACACCGTCTCGCGGGCCATTTCTTCGGCGTAGTCGGGGTTGTTCTTTTTGCGGTAAATCCAGATGGGGCCGAAGAGTTCGCTTTGGCGGAACACGAGCTCGTCGGTCTTGATCATTTCGAGCATGGCCATGAAGGTCACGGCGGCCACGATGGGGTGGCTGTCGTTGTCGAGCAGGTCCTCGAAAAGGGCGCGCCCGTTGACGCTCAGGTAGTTGTTGATGGCCTGTTGGCGGTCCTGGATGGTCACGTAGTCCAGTTCAATATGGTGGATGGTTTCCGAAATCTTTGTCTTTAAGCTCTTTTGGTAGGCACGGAAGAGTTGCCAGATGTTTGCGTCGGCAAGGGTGTCGTCTTCGTTCTGGGTCTTTTCGAGGCGCCCGCGGGAGAATGTGCCGAAGTTCTTGGATTCCATTTCTTGCAGGCCGCTGGCAACTTGTTTGTAACGCTGGTATTCCAGCATTTCCTTCATCAGCTGTTCGCGGTCTTCGTTGTAGGCTTCCACGAGTTCGGGGTCGCGTTCTTCGGCGGGGAGCAGTTCCTGCACCTTGAGGGCCATCAATCGACTCGCCATGCACAAGAAGTCGCCTGCTTTGGAAAGGTCCATGCCCGAGTAGGCTTCTACCCATTTCGCAAAGTCGTCTGCAATTTCGGCGATAGGAATCTTATCCAGTGCCATTTCTTTTTTCTGCACCAGATAGACGAGCAAATCCATCGGACCATTGAACGATCCAATGTTGACTTCGTAATCTTCCTGTTCTTCGATTTCGGTCATCCCTCATGAAAGTTAGAAATATTTGGAAATCCCGATTGTTTTTGGGGAATCCTTTTTGCATATTTGGGAATGGGCCGTTTTTTTATAGGAGGACCCATTATGGCCATTGCGATGGAAGAAAATCCGAATCCGATGAAGTTTACGAAGGTGTTCAAGGTCGAACCCGAAATGATTGACGACAACCACCATTTCAACAATGTGTGGTCTGTGCAGTGGATTCAGGACATCGCCATCGCGCACTCCGATTCCGTGGGCGGTACCGAACTCATGAAAAAGCTGGGTGCTGGCTGGATGATTCATGTGCAGCACGTGGAATACAAGAACCAGGCGTTCCTTGGCGAAGAAATCCGCGGGACCACGTGGGTCGACGCCTACGGCAAGGTCGCCTGCGTGCGCAAGTGCAAATTCGAGCGCGTCTCGGACGGCAAGGTAATCTTCGAGTCAGAGACGCAGTGGGTGCTGGTCGACATGGGCCGAGGAAGACCCGTGGCCATTTCGGATGAGATGAAAGCGTTGTATAGGGAATAGAGAGGCTAGAGAATAGAGAGTAGAGGCTAGTGAAAAGAATCACGCACTTCGTGCGTCAATATAAGACGGCGAAGCCGTGAAATTTTTCCCTAGATCCTAACCTCTAGACCCTCATCCCTAACATATACCTAGAGATTGCTTCAGGGCTTCGCCCTTCGCAATGACAAACCCGACAGCCTCTCTTGCTATCCCTAGATCCTAACCCCTAGATCCTAACCTCTAGACCCTCACCCCTCTCATCACTCCACCGTCACACTCTTCGCCAGGTTCCTCGGCTGGTCCACGTCGTTGCCGCGCAGTACGGCGATGTGGTAGGCGAGCAGCTGCAGCGGGATGCAGGTGAGGATAGGCATGAGCATCGGGATGGTCTTCGGAACCTTGATGATGTGGTCTGCAATCTCGTCGAGCGGATGGCAGTCCTCGGTCGTAATCGCGATGACACGGCCACCGCGGGCCTTGATTTCGCGGACGTTGCTGATAATCTTGTCGAAGAGCGCATCCTTGGGGGCGATGACCACGACGGGCATGTTCTCGTCGATAAGGGCGATGGGCCCGTGCTTCATTTCGGCGGCGGGGTAGCCTTCCGCATGGATGTAGCTGATTTCCTTGAGCTTGAGCGCACCTTCCATCGCGACGGGGTAGTTGAAGTGCCTGCCCAGGTAGAGGAAGTTGTTCGCCTTGCTGTACTGTGCGGCGAGATCCTTGATTTTGTCCGAAAGCTTAAGTGTTTCTTCGGCGAGGAGGGGCAAATCCAGGAGCGACCTAGCGATGTCGGCGCCTGCTTCAAAGCTGAGGCGGCGCTGGCGGCCGAGCAGGAGTGCGATCATGGCAAGCACGGTAACCTGCGATGTGAACGCCTTGGTGCTCGCAACACCGATTTCGGGGCCGGCGTGTAGGTACACGCCACCATCGCTCGTGCGAGCGATGGTCGACCCGACGCCATTGCAGATGGCGAGGGCCGTGGCCCCCTTCTGCTGGGCTTCCTTGAGTGCCGCGAGCGTGTCGGCGGTTTCGCCGGATTGGCTAATGGCAAGTACGAGCGTCCCCGGTTTGATGATGGGGTTCCTGTAGCGGAATTCCGATGCGTATTCTACTTCCACCGGTACCCCGGCGAGGTCTTCAATCATGTATTCACCGACCATGCCGGCGTAGTAGCTGGTGCCGCAAGCCGTGATGATGATGCGATTGATGTTCCTGAGCTCGTTGATGTTTGTATCGAGCCCTGCGAGCTTGGCGTTCCCTTCTGCCACGAGCAATCGACCGCGCATGGTGTTGCGCAATACTTCGGGCTGCTCGAAAATTTCCTTGAGCATGAAATGCGGGAATCCGCCCTTCGCGACGGCATCGGCGTCGAAATCTACGTCCTTGACTTCGCGCTGGACTTCGTGGCTGTTCATGTTGACAATGGAATAGCAGCCGTTCTTTACCTGCACGATGTCGTTGTCGTCGAGGTACACCACCTTTTGCGTGTGGTTGATGATGGCTGAAACGTCACTTGCGAGGAAAAAGTCGCCTTCGTTCCCGATGCCGAGGATGAGCGGGGAGCCGCGGCGTGCGCCGATGAGCGTGCCCGGTTCGTCGCTGGAGATGACGGCGAGGCCGAATGTCCCCTCGATTTTGGCGATGGCCTTGAGTACGGCCGTCTTGAGGTCGCCGGTGTAGAAACGTGCAATCAGGTGGGCCACAACTTCGGTATCGGTCTCGGACTGGAATTTGACCCCGTCGGAGATGAGTTTGGCCTTGAGGCTTGCGTAGTTTTCGATGATGCCATTGTGAACAATCGAAATCTTGCCGTTATAGCTTGTATGTGGGTGGGCGTTCTCGACGGTCGGTGCACCGTGCGTGGCCCAGCGGGTGTGTGCGATGCCTATAGTACCCTTCGGTGGGTTCTCCTTGAGCTTGTCTTCAAGTTCCTTGATTTTGCCGGAGGCTTTCACCGTCTTGATGGTCCCATTGTCGATAAGGGCGACACCCGAACTGTCGTAACCGCGATATTCCAGTTTCTTGAGCCCGCCGACGAGAATGGGCAGGGCTTCGTTTGTGCCAATATAGGCGACAATTCCGCACATAATAAATCCCTTAAAAGATAAATTCAGACATAATATACGAAAAGAATGTGTAAAAATCTTTTTTTCGTGCGCTAAATCACTGCCGTTTTGCTATTTTACTGATGTCAATTTTAAAAGAGGACTCTTTATGAAGACAAAAATGATTATTGCGGCTGGCGCTATTGCCATGCTTCTGACTGGCTGTGACCAGTTCTGCCAAGGCCCGAAGACCAAGACTTCCCTTGTTACCGAAAAGGAAAAGTACAGCTACGCTCTCGGTGCCCATTTCGGCAATCAGGCTCACTTCCAGCTCGTTACCCGCGACTCTATCGATTTGGACATTGACCTCTTCATCCAGGCTTTCAAGGAACGTTATATGGAAGATTCCGCCAAGTTCCTGATGAACGACTCTGTGATTTTCCAGACCCTGACCGACCTCTCCCAGGCTCGCCAGGCCGAAAAGGTGAAGAAGGATAGCATCGCTGCCGAAGCCAACAAGGCTGCCGGTGAAGCTTTCCTCGCTTCGAACAAGACTGCCGAAGGCGTCGTGACGACTGCTAGCGGCCTCCAGTACAAGGTAATCACCGAAGGTACGGGTGCTACCCCTGCCGATGGCCACATCGTGAAGGTGCACTACACCGGTACGCTCCTGGACGGCACCAAGTTCGACAGCTCTGTTGACCGTGGCGAACCGCTCGAGTTCCCGATCAACGCCGTGATTCCGGGCTGGACCGAAATGCTCAAGCTCATGAAGGTGGGCGAAAAGGTCACCGCATGGATTCCGAGCGACCTCGCATACGGTCCGCACGGCCGTGGTGCCCAGATTCCGGGCAACAGCCTCCTCGTGTTCGAAATGGAACTCATCGACACGCACGCTGCTGACGCTCCCAAGGATGAACCGAAGGTAGAGGCCAAGGCCGCTCCGAAGGCTGCTCCGAAGCCCGCTGCAAAGCCGGCTGAAGCCCCGAAGACCGAAGCTGCTCCTGCCAATCCGTAAGTGGTCCGCCGGCCTACCGGCTCCATAATCGGCTTTTGCCCTGGCTTTTTTGCCAGGGCTTTTTTTTAATAGTTATCTTTAGTTCGCTTTGTTTATGGATAGGTTTTGATGTCCCTTTTTAGATTCTTTGTTCTTTTTGTTATTGTGTCTCTTGTAGGTTGTCGCGAAGAGGCGAAAATTGCAGACCTGCAAGAAGAAGCTGCGATGCTTGAAAGCGCGGCAGACTCTCTCCGGCTCGAAATAGACAGGCTCCAGCAACTGCCGGGGAACTGGACCATCTTCAATGATACTGTCCGTGCAGGTGACGGACTTTTCCAGGTGCTCTACCGCATGCAGATTAACCAGAAAGAACGTGGCAAAATTGTGATTGGCATGCAGGATAGCGTGGAACTTTCCAAGATGCGCGTGGGCCATGTGTTTTTTGCGGCTTTGGATTCTAGCGGCAGTGTCCAGCGTTTCCGCTATGCGCCGAACCCGGCGACTATCCACGTAATGAGCAAGGTGGACACGGGCTACGTGTACAGCCGTATCGAGAAGCCGGTGAAGGTCCGCCAGTCCGTGTATGAGGGTGTTATCGAAAAGGATGGCACCTTGAGCGGTATTTTGCACAAGGTGGGGATTCCTTCGCGCATGGTGGGCATTGTGGGTGGCGTTCTCCAGTGCAAGGTGGCTTTTAGGCAGGCTTGGCCGGGCGACCGTTTCCGTATTTTGCTCGAAGAAACGTTCTATCAGGATTCTATCTGGATCGATGGCAAGGTCATTTACGCCGAGTTCGACGGCAGGACTGTAGGCCACCACGAGGCGTTCCGGTATTACGATGGCGACCCCAAGAGCACGTACAACGCGCACTACACGGAATCGGGCGAGGCTCTCATTTTTGACGGGCTGCGCTACCCGCTCGACCGCCTGCACATCACGAGTTCCTACGGCTCGCGTATCCATCCCATCACGGGCAAGCGCACGGTCCACCACGGCGTAGATTATGGTAGCCCTACAGGTTCACCAGTCCATGCGGTTGCAGTCGGTGTGGTGACGGTTTCCGGTTTCGACCCGCTGAGCGGCAACAAGATTGCCGTGAAGCACAGGGACAATTCCGTGAGCTGGTACATGCACCTGTCGTCGCGCGGCGTCGGCGTGGGCGCGCATGTGTCGGCGGGGCAGATTATCGGCCGCGTCGGCTCGACCGGGCGTAGCACGGGCCCGCACCTGCATTTTGGTTTCAAGAATGCGAAGGGTGCCTGGATAAACCCTCTCTCCAAAACGATGATTGCGACCCCGAAACTTGCGGGCGAGCGCCTTGCAAAACTCAAGGTCCAGGTGGGCGAAATCCGGAAGCAGGTTGAGCTTACGCTTGCCGCCCCTGCCGTAAGGGTAAACGACACGACGGACGTGATGGTCCGTATGCGTGACGTGACTGGCGAGAAATAATTTTCGTTCTTGTTATTTAGAATGTCTCGGGTGCTTCTTTATCCTGAATGCACCGAAATAGTCGCGACGGGTGAGATTCCTGGGATCCTTAAACGTCGCTGTTCTGCGTGTGAGGGCGAAATGCCCAGATGGAGTGTCGCTGTAGCCTGCCGTTCTGACCATAGTGCCTTCCTTTGCGATTTTGAAGGCGGCGTCCACGGCATCCTTTAAGTTGGTTTTGATTACGTCGGGTTCGATGCCGTACGCATGGTAGGTATTCTTGTTTTTGTCCAAGAACTGCACGTTGGTGATTCCCGCGTAGCCGCCTGCTATTGTCGGGATGTAGAACTGCCCGATACCCTTACCGAAGCTACGCGTGCCGACCACGGGAGCGTTTTTGGCGCTAGTGACGGATGAAATCATGAGCTCAGCGCAGCTTGCCGAGTTGCCGTTCTCGATGAATACGATATAGCGGTCTTTGGCCGAGCCACCTTCTGTTTTCTCATAGGTGGAAGCGTACATCTTGGAGGTGTCAATTATTTGCTCGTAGAAGACATTACCGACCATATCCTTGGAACTGTCGATTTCAGCGGAGATGGTGTAGCCGAGGAGCGTTTCTTTGGGTAGCAACTCTGCCGCCATGGACTCGCAGTGGTCCACCGAACCGCCTCCGTTGTCGGCGAGGTTGATGATGGTTGCTTTGGCGCCTTCGGTTTGTTGCAAAGCTTCCTTGAATTCCCCGTAGGTTCCCGAATTCATAATAGTTGTATCGGTGAATTCGGTGATGGTAATCATGGGAATGTCGCCCCTGTAATTGACGAACACCGTTGGGGCCTGTGTTTGGCCTGCCACGAGGTATACCGTGTCGATTTCTGATCCGCGTTCGATGACAAACTCGTATGTGTCTCCATTTTTGCTGCTTTCTTCCAGGTGCTCGATGTATTCGCGGGTCGCATCAATATTGTTTACGCTGACAATGATGTCGCCGTCCATAAGACCCGCTTTTTTGGCAGGGCCGTCTGGATAGACGTTTGAGATGACGGCACTCTCGTTGGGGGTGTGTTCGATGGTGTCAAGCCTGAATCCGAAACCGACCCCGTATTCGGAGTAATAGAGCAAGTCGGTGAGTTTGTCGTAAAGAGATGGGTCGAAGTAGTTGGTGAACGGGCAACTCATCTGGTCGAACATGTAGTAAATGTCGCCGTAAGGCAAAGCTTCGTAGGGTGTGCCTTTGGCTTTGGCGTAATAGTCGTTTCGGCTGCCCAGTTCGTCTTTCATGTGGCCATATAGGTAGTACATGTCCAACAGTTCGTATGTCAACTCGAACTCCTGGAGTTCCAAAGGCAACTTCTCGAAGTCATCTTCCGACAGGGGGAGTTGCAGTCCTTTTTCTCTTGCCGCTTCACGGATAGCGTCTTCGAATGGGCCGTCCTCGTCATCGTTTCCTGCCGATGTTGCCGTACAAGAAATTAGGAATAAGGAGAAGATGGATAAAAGAAGAAAGATAACCTTTGTTTTGTTCATAATTCTAAGTTGCCTCAATTAAGCCCTTTCTTTGAAAAATAAGAAAAAAAAAGGCCGCTGAAAAAAAATTGTTTGGTTTTTTGAAAATTTTGTTTTAGTGTATGCGGGAGGGGTCTGGTTTTTCTTCGGATTCGATGTAGGCACCGATGGAGGTGGTGCCTCTCGGAATGATTATGCCGGGGTACCATCCTTTACTGGATTTCTTGCGGCCGAATTCGGCCTTTGCAGCATCTTCGACACAATCGTAGATAGATTCGAATTCATTGCAGGGGTAGTCGGGCGCGATGCCTGTCTTGTGGTAAGAACCATTTTTGGGGGTGATAAATTCCAGGTTTGTAATGATGGCGCGCCCGCCCGCTTTTGTGGCCCATGTCGTCTGGCCGATACCCTTGCCGAATGTGGTGTAGCCTACGACAGGGATGGGGGCAAGTTCTGTTACGGCTGCGGTGAATATCTCGGCGCAGCTTGCGCTGTTCTGGTTGACCAAGAGGAGGAATTTTCCGTCCTCGCCGGAATCGCCCGGTTTGGCATCGCGTATGTCGCTACGGTGCACCGCATTTCCGTTGGCGTCGAAAACTTTCCATTTTCTTTTCGAGAGCATACCCTTCTTGACGAACAGGTCCGCCATGCTGACGCACTGGCTCACGTAACCTCCGGGGTTATTCCTGAGGTCGAGTACGCGGACTCCTTTCTCGTTACGTGTGGAGTCCAGGTAGTCCCGGAGTTCGCCGTACGATCCGCTGTCACGGTCTACTGTTTCCGGCTTGAAGTCCTTGATTTGAATGTAGACGAGTTCGCCTATGGTGTCCACGAATATTGTCGGCGCGTAGATATCTGCCTTGATCATCTTGTACGTCCGCGTGGTGTTATCGTGCTTGATTTTTAGGGAAATCTCTTGGGTGAAGCTTATGATGGAGTCGTAGACGGCTATGTCGTCCTGTGTCTTGATCTCGTGGCCGTTGATGCTGATGATGTTGCCGTAGCGGGGGACTCCTGCTTTTGCCGCTGGACTCTTGGGATACACGCGGTAGACGAACAGGATGTGCTCAGCTTCGGGGTCGTACATGTATTCGAGTCCGATGTCCCCTTCGACGACGCTTGTGGTCATTTGTCGATCCGATTGCTTGCTTTTGGATGGGGGAACGTAGCGGGTGTAGGGATCATCGAGCACTCTGTAAAGGGCTTGGACGGAATCTCCATCGGGATCCAGCTTGTCCAGTTCATCTTCGTACAGGTAGGTTTTTTCTAGAAGCCAGTAATTGTACTGGTATTCTGTCGGCTCGGGAGTCTCTTTCACGGGCGACATGAAGTCGCTACAGGCGGCTAATAAGACGAGAGAGGTGAATGAGACGAGAGACGAGAGACGAGAGACGAGAGAGGCGAGGACCGCGGTATGCGAGAAATGCATTCTTTACTCCTTTTCTTTCGTCTCTAGTCCGTAGCCCCGCAGGGGCGTCCTTTCACCCTAGATTCTAGATCCTAGCCCCTGACCCCTAGATCCCTACTGGTCTATATTCAATCCCTTCTTGTCCAGCAACACGCGCGGGATTCCGCCTTCCATCGGGTTTTCGATGATGGAGATGACGGAGAGACTGTCACATTCGGCAAGGCTTTCGGGGAGCGTGGCAAGCTGGTTCGCATCGAGCACGAGTTCGCGGAGCTTCTTCAAGTTGCCGAATTCCGAGGGGACTGCGCCGATGTGGTTGCCCGATATCATGAGGATTTCGAGGTTCTCGAGTTTCCCGAGGCTTGCCGGGATCGACGTGAGGTCGTTGTTGTCGAGGTAGAGCTTCTCGAGATTCTTCATGTTGCCGATGGTGGCCGGAATTTCGGAGAGCATGTTGTCGTGCAGGCTGAACTTGGTGACGTTTGCCCACTTGCCGACTTCGGGGGTGAGGTCGAGCAGCTGGTTTTTGGCAATGTTCACCTTGTGCAGGTTCTGGAGAGCACCGACGGTGTCCGGCAGTTCGGAAAGGCTGTTGTAGCCCAGGTACAGGTTCGTAAGCTTCTTGAGGTTGCCAATGCTGTCCGGCAACGACATGAGGTCGTTCTCGCTCACGGAAAGGCTTTTCAGGTTCTTCAGCAAGCCGATGTCTTCGGGAAGCTCCACGAGGAGGTTCCTGTCGAGGTTCAGTTCTTCGAGCGAGTCGATTTCAAAGAGGGTCGGCGGAAGGATTCTCAGGCCCATCTGGGACAGGTCGAGTGTTTTGGCCTTTTCGTCTTTGGCCTTGGCAATGATATCTAGCAAATTCATAAAAGCTCTCCTAATGATTAAATCATAGTATTTTTACAAAAACATAGGGCTTTTGCAGAAAAAAAAAGTAAAAAGAATGCTTTTTGCTCAAGTGAGCACCAATTTTTAGGCAATTTGAAAAGTTTTTTTAAAGATTTTTGCTCCGATATGTCCAAAATGGACCATTTGAAACTATTTTTAGTGTGCATAATACGAGACAATACATTATTAAATGGTGTATTGGTCGGTTCCACGTTAGAGGATTATAATGGAATTAACAAAATCTCAGGAACGTCGGTTGGCCTTTGTTGCTAGCCTCTTAAGTCTCAATCCTAACGACCCTACTGACAGAATTAAAGCCCTCAGGCACCTGAATCTGGACGAGGATGGTTGTTTCCATGGCTTCCAGTATTCCCAAGGTTTTCTGGAATTCTTTATCTTCCTGGATGAAACCACGCCGCTGGAGAAGGTGGTGTCCCACCTGACGAAAGACCTGAAGCAGCTGCAGATCGCCGTGTTCCGCACGAGCGACCCGGAAAATCCGTTCTTCATGTCGCTCCGCGAGGAGGCCGACCCCTGGGCAATCAACAAGATTAGCGAGGACGAAGAAGAAGACGGCGACGACACCCCGGCCAGCCGCCCCTACATGGAAACTTTGGAAATCACGGTGCTCCGCACCCGCTCCAGCCGCGACATCACCGACAGCGAACTGGAACGCACCCTCAAGGACATGCGCCGCAAGCTCGCCATCTGGAAGACCGAAGTCAAGGCCAAGCTCGAAATTATTGCCGAGCACGACGACCTGACCCGCGATTTCCGCTCCGTGGACGACAAACTTGAAATCGTGATGGATTCCGACCCGCTGCACATGACTAGCGAACACGGCGAACTTTTCCTCGGTTTCTGCCCAATCCGCACGATTTTCGATTACCACGTGAACCTCGGTAAGCGCCTCAAGACGAAGCACAACATGGCTATCGTCTCGAGCAACATCCGTACCTACCTCGGCAACCTCACGCATACGAACGCGGCCCTTATCGATGCCTTCCAGACCATGGAACGCGCCGACGACAAGAACGTGGACGTGGAAGATTTCCCGTTCCTGCACAACGGTATGACGCTGACCGGCGACGACCTGCGCCTCAAGGAACGCGACGGCAAGAAGGTGCTGTTCATCGAACGCCCGAAGATCATCAACGGTGCCCAGAGCTTGTTCACCTACGAAAACTACTTCAAGAAGAGCAAGAAGCCGGTGAACCCGAAGGTGCTCGTGAAGGTCGTGGTGCCGTACCCCGGTGCCGATACCTTCCTGAACCAGGTGACCATGGCGAACAACCGCCAGAACCCGGTGTTCAGCTACCACCTGCGCGCCGCCGACGATTTGCAGTTCTTCATCTGGCAGCGTTACCAGGAAGAAGGCTTCACCTACGTCTACAAAGACGGTGTGCGCCTCAAAGCCCGTACCCGCAAGCTCGAAGTCCGCATGCGCCCGGAACTCGCCAAGACGCTGTTCATGATGGATGGCAAGCTCAGCGAATGCCGCTCCAGCGACTGCATCTTCGACAAGGAAACGCTTTACCAGCGTTGCTTCGGTGCCTTTGTGCGCGTAGCCCCCGAAAAGGAAAAGGATTTCGTCCGCAAGACCATTGCCTACACCAAGGCTTGGCAGCTGCTCACTCGTTTGCCCATCAAGATTCGCCGCGTGGTCCCGGGCCAGGGCGTGTCCATCGAGGCCAACGACGATAACCCGCTGACAAGGATTACCTGGAACGGTCGCCTCGAAGACAAGTTCATCTTCCGTAGTGCCGTGAAGGACCTCGTGGTGGCCATTGCGCTCCGCCACTGGCTCATCTACGGCGACCCGATTCGCGATTTCGAGTACCTCGTCGAAAACGAGCTCGACTTCAACGAGTCCCTGCTGAAGTATGCCTCCAAGATCTACAGCGAAGACCTGAAGGGCATCCTCATCAACGAGTTCAAGGACAACCACGATTACTACGACACCATCACGACGATTGACAAGGATTCCGGCGAATCCGTTGAACGCCGCCTGTGGAAGGGCTTTGCCAATACCGCCACCTACGAAAAGGTCATGGACCTCCTCGAAAAGAAGGATCCGGCCTGGAAGAAGTGCCGCGGCGGCATCGAAGCCTTCATCTAGTCGGACTTACATAAAATTCAAAAACACCCGCTCTATGAGCGGGTGTTTTTGTATATACGTTGTATTACAAAGTAAAGTTTTTTATGTTTGTTGTTAGAATAAAATTTTGATTTTGTAGTTTATGTGTGTTGGCGTGTTGACAGACAAATTTGAATAATTTAGATTCAAAATGTTGTTAAAATGAGGTTGTAAATGTCTGTAGTGTGTGTCCGGATGGACGACGATACCAAGAAACAATTCGAGACATTTTGCCGCTCTGTTGGAATTACGGTTTCTGCGGCGGTGAACATGTTCGCAAAAATGACAATCCGGGAAGATCGCTTGCCCTTTGATGTGCGGGGTGCTTCGTGCGGGAGCGCTGTTGGCGCGAAAAAAGTTCCGTTGTATACGGATGTAGCCGAAGAATAGCCCTCCTTTGCCAGAAGAGAAGTTGCAAAAAAGCGTGATTTACATTGCCAATATTGGCAATGTTGTACAGCGCAGACTGGCGGGGCCGGTGGCCCTAGTTGGGAATCTCTAGTGAGTTTATTCAAAATTGCCGAATTTGACTTGGTCAATGCGCTACTTTGCGCTTTTGACAAGTTTTTCACCGATGGGTGGTTTTAAAATAGTGATTGCGAAGCCCCGGTGGTTCTTGTGCTGTCATTTTAGTGACATTTATTTTATGTATTTTTGAATTATGCTGAACATCATCTGCCAAAAAACAAATGACTTCATATCGCAGATGCCCAAAACTCTAAGAAAAGAGTACGGGCAGTTTTTTACGAGTGTCGAAACCGCTCGTTTTATGGCGTCGTTATTTGATTTGGCGGGTTTAAAAAAGAGTGTTTCTATTCTAGATGCGGGGGCCGGTTCCGGCATTTTGGCTATTTCGGTTGCAGAAAGAATTTTGCAACAAGATTCTTCGGTGAAAGTTGAAGTTGTGTGTTACGAAAACGATCCGCATGTTTTGCCGTTACTCAAGTCTAACCTTGAATTGGTAAAAAAGGAATACAAGAAGTTTTCTTACGAAGTAATCGAAGACAATTATATCCTCTCCCAAAGAAATTCTTTCAATGGTGACCTTTTTGCTTCGGAAACGAAGAAATACGACTTGATTATCGGCAACCCGCCCTACAAGAAAATATCGAAGGATGCCCCTGAGGCTTTGGCAATGCCAGAAGTTTGTCATGGAGCCCCCAATTTGTATTTCCTGTTTGCGGCGATGGGAATTTTCAATCTTAAAGAAAACGGGCAAATGGTTTACATTACGCCCCGCTCTTGGACATCGGGCGCCTACTTTGAGAGTTTTAGAAAATATTTAATCAGCAACACTTCGTTAGAACGAATACACTTGTTTGAAAGCAGGACAGATGTGTTTGACAAGGAATCTGTTTTGCAAGAAACGATGATTTTCAAGTTGAAAAAGCAACAAAAACATTCTCCGAAGGTTGCTATTTCAACAACGAATGGCAACGGCGATTTTAGCAAAATACACCATTTCGAGGCTCCGTACAACACGGTTGTGTCCCCCTTGACCAACTATGTTTATTTGCCGGCAAACAAGGAAAATTTGAAGGTCTTGAAGACAATCAGTTCTTTCGGAAACACTTTGCCCAGCCTAGGAATGAAAATGAAAACCGGCTTGGTTGTTGATTTTCGTGTTCCTGAGTTGCTTGAATCAGAAAAATCTGAAAATAATGTTCCCCTTTTCTACAGCCGTCATATCAAAGAAGGAAAGGTTTCGTTCCCTGCGGGAATTGAGCATGAATTCGTATCTAATGAAAAACAGAGCCTGCTGCAAAAGAATAGAAATTACCTTTTCGTAAAACGCTTTACATCTAAGGAAGAAAAACGCAGACTGCAAAGCGGAATCTACCTTAAGCGGAAATTCCCTGGGTATCAATTTATTAGCACGCAAAATAAAATCAACTTTATAGATGGCGAAGAAGAACTTTCTGAATGTACTGTTTATGGGCTGTATGTGTTGTTCAATTCGACCCTTTATGATTCATACTATAGAATTTTGAATGGCTCGACCCAGGTCAATTCAACCGAAGTAAATTCTATGCCAATTCCAGACATGCTACAGATTCAGGAGATGGGCCGAATGCTTATAAAGAGCAAAGATTTTTCGGAAGAGAACTGCGATGAAATTCTTCAGGAGGCCTGCGCATGAGCAATGTTGATAAAATTCGTAATATTTTGATTGCGCTAGGCGTTCCCGAGAAACAGCAAAATGACTTGTGCTGTTATGTGTTACTGGTCATGGCAAAAATCTACCCAAAGAGCAAATGGGAATGCGCACAGAATGAATGGATTCGTATTCACGATATGATGAGTTTTATCAACATGTTCTATCGTGAAACTCCATACGCAGAAAATACACGCGAAACAGTTCGTAAAAATGCACTACATCATTTTAGGACGGCCGCATTCGTTGAAGATAATGGATTAGCAACCAATAGCCCCAATTACCGCTACCGATTGACGGAAGAATTTTTGAATGTGCTAAAAAACAAGGGTTCTGAAGAATCTGTAAAGACGTTCCTGAAAAAACATGAGTCTCTCAAAAGCATCTATGCTTCGAAAAAAGACAAGCAAAAACAAGCTCTTTCTGTAAATGGTCTGCAGTTGACGCTTTCACCGGGTAAGCATAATAAGTTGCAAAAAGCGATTATTGAAGATTTTGCACCTAGATTCGCTCCAAACGCCAAATGTCTATATGTGGGCGACTCAACCGAGAAAGATTTGGTGAAGGATGTTGAAACCCTTAAGAAGCTTGGCTTTGCTATTACTCTGCATGATAAAATGCCTGATGTCGTCTTTTATGACGAAGAAAAGAACTGGCTTTTCTTTGTGGAGGCTGTTACATCGGTAGGGCCGATGGACCCAAAGAGGATTGTTGAACTTGGTGCCTTGACCAAGAAAGTCAAGGCAGGGAAAATTTTTGTGACGGCATTCCTTGATTTTGCAACCTATAAAAAGTTCGCGGCAGATTTGGCTTGGGATACCGAAGTTTGGATTGCCGAAATGCCGGAACACATGATTCACTTGAATGGGGATAGATTCTTGGGACCGAGAGGGTGAGGAAAATTTGCGCTACTAGGGCAATTTTCATTAGGTTCGCAAGGTGACTAAGACAAAGGGTGTGTTTACGTCAGACGACTCGCTTATCAAGCTGGTCTATCTTGCCTATCGCAACATCAGGAAGAAATGGACTATGCCGCTAGCAAACTGGTCCTTAATTGCACAGCAACTATGTATAAGGTTCGAGGACCGGTTTAAAATTGTATAACTTTTACTAAGGAATCAAACAACGGACGATGACTCAGTTTGATTTACACTACCGCAGAAACGGAAAACCTCCTTGAACTTTTCTTTTTTGGAATCTTCTTCGTCAACATCTTTCAGCAACTGCTTGAGCAGTTCCTTGAACGGCTGGTAGGGTATGCTGTAATCGGACTATACACTACAGCTACTTGAAACAACAGGCGTCTGGTCTGTGGTAGCGGAAATTTCATCGAGGAATTGGTTTATCAGGACTGTTTTCCCGGATCCAGCTTCGCCTATGACGAATCTCAGTTGTTGGCGGCCGGACTGTCGCATGGCCTGATATGCATCTATCAGTTTCTTTTTTTCTTTTTCACGTTGTACAAATTGCATAGGTAAACCTATAAACGAATATATATTCAAATTTCAGAATTGCAAATAAAATAATTTTATGAGGTGAACAATTTGTTGTTCATTGTTTTAATTTGTATGTTGCTGTGTATACGTTGTTAATGTAATTCGCTGTTGCTTATTTTAAAAATAGTAACCGCCCAACATTTTTTCTTTAAGGCCTTGAATAAAGGACGTGTTGACGCTCCTTTAAAAAGGGACGTTAATATGGAAAATATGTTGGGGATGGCTTTGCTTTATTTTATTTAGATGAGATTTTTTTTATCTTGGTTGTTGTTGACTTTGTAATAAAATTGGTGTGGGCTGAGTTTCAAAGATTGCGACATCTGCCTGGCTCGTTTATTCTGTTGGCGTGACTTTTTTACATGTCGTTAGTTACTCGATTAAAGATACAATATGTATATATCTGAGTATTTCGATAATTTAATCCTGATTAGTGCGTGCGAAAGTATGATGGACTGGTTTCATCTTTTAATTGATGCAAAATCTTGAGATTCCGCGTTTGTGAAAGCTTAAATGGGTTCGATAGGAGGTTTCTTATATTCTGTAGGCATTTGAAATAATTTATGACTTTTTTCGTCTGGTGAATCAAATTTTCCATATTTATCTAGTTCTATTGAATTCCATTGTCTCGCTGTTGCAGCGAAAAAGCCGAGAGCATTGTCTTCATTTTCAACATAATTAAAGTAAACTTGTCTGTTTTCTGAATCGTAACCCCATTCAATTATACCTAAATTAAAATCGTCATTAAGCAAAGCCATCACTTTAAAATCCATCCTTTTTTTTCCGGAAGGAGCGTCTCTTAATGCAGCAGAACCATCCCATTTCCCTTCATTTTTTACGGTGGACCACCCATTGTGACGATCTTTCGGTTTTTCAGAGGGGTGATAAAGAGATTGATCTGTTCTTAAGCGAATTTCTGGGTATCGGAAATCTTTGTTGATAAATAATAAAGAAGATTTTTTATTAAGACCACGAAGTTTCGGCGAATCAGTTCCATGGGGGTTCATAATTTTTGTTATTATTGCTTCAGAATGATCTTCTCCTAATTTATCTTTTCCTAATTCGGGAACAAACATTCTATTAAGCATTGCGCGGTCTAGGTAAGGATAATATTTATAGATCCAATCAGAATCGACGGCCCACCCTTTGTATGGGCCATCTTCTGTCACCATTCTTTTGGCAAAACCTGTGTTTCCATCTCTTGCTCCTTCAATTTTTTCTTCGCTTTCTTTAACTATTTGAACTAAACTGATATAGTTTCCATCATCGCCGATTTTTTCATTTGGATAGAATTCTAATAGTTCCATAGCGGCTCCGGAGGAGAGGTCGTTATAGCACAATTCTTTCAATAAAAAATATCCATAAGGAGTATCTTTTTGGATGTTCTCCAATTTTTTTCCGTTTTCGCATTGTGCTACATTGCTTGGGCAAATGCTATTCTTTGTTATTTCGCTTTTATTTGCCTTGCACTGTACCGCCTTTTCTCCCATGACATCGGCTTCATGTTCCAGCCCTGCATTATCATTCACGGGCAATCCATTGATGTTCGTGGTTGGCGAAACCCTTCCAGCCATTTGCTGGGCAACATGCCAAGCTTCGTGCGGAAGATGTTTTTCTTGACCGGGGGCTAAATGAATGTCGGTGCCTTGTGTATACGCTAGAGCTTGTACTGTAGCTGGTTTAGAGCTGTTGTAATGCACGCGCACATCATCCATCGAAAAACCAGAAAGGCTTTCGATACCGGATTTTAAGTTGTCCGGCATTCCTGTGTTGTTGGGGCGAGGAACTTCTTCACGCTGGGCGGCGTTATTCGCCATGTCGGCCTTTCTTTGTAGCCCTTCGTTTTGCGAAGATGCGTCAAGGACGGAGGCTGCGGTGGGCGCATCCTTCTTTTGTGCGGGGGGTAGTTTTTGTGTGTAGGTGACGTTCATAAATTACTTTTTTTTAAATTTCCTTAGTTTTGACCACCTTTGAATCAATTTCTTCGGTTGGGGATTCTTTATTGATCCAAACCTCTTCTGCAGAGAGACGATAGGAATCGGCATTTTTTATGGCCTTATCCTCCGTTAATTTTTGACAATCTTCCTTCTCATATGCATAATCGTCTGTTTTTATGCAAAGATGCGAGGCTTCATGAATAAGTACTCCTGCTCGTGAAGGGCTACCTTCATTAGGTACACGTCTATATTGCGTCCCTAACCGGACTTTTTCCTTATTTTTTCCTACTTCTTTGACGTATGCATACACATTTTTCGAACGAGTATAGCTATTGCGAAAAAGTTTTTCTTTTTTTATTTCTTCTATTTTTCCTCTTATCCTATTAAAGTTAGCTATTGCGTCAATTGCTCTATTATTAAAATATGATTGCATTATTTGTATAGCTTTGGGTTTACTTACTTTATCACACATATCTAATGCGATTTTACAAACGGTTTGAAAATTCTCGTTTTCTTCAGGTTTAAGTCCTTGTTCGGCTTCATGTAACATTCGTGCGTTTATTAGTATATTTTTTACCTTTTTGAAAGGGTCTAACAAGTCTTCAAAAGAATTTTTTTCAATTGTGGGAGGATATGTGTTTTCATTGATTTTTATAAATTTTCGTGTCCATAAATTGGGATCACCGTCTACTTCGCGTTTGCCATTCACTACGTCGTTTATAAATTCTTCTATATGCTGATCAATGCTTTCTTCATTTTCTTTTAAGAACTCGATAATATCTTTCAGTATAATGGTGTATCCATTTTTATCAGCATCGTTGACATCGTCAATGTTATATAATTGATTCCAATATTGTTCTTTATGTGAAAAAAATTTTTCTATGTTCTTTTCGTTGAAAATATTAGCGAGTGTTTTTACGGCAAAGATAGTTTGAGCCCCAGTTTCATGAATCGTATAATCATAGAATAACATCTGAGTACATGTATTTATATTTTTTGTTTTTACGCTTCTTTTTTGTTTCTTTTGACTCTCCGCCTTTTCCCCCATGACATCGGCTTCATGCTCCAGCCCAGCATTGTCATTTACCGGCATTCCATTAATATTTGTTGTAGGAGAAACCCTTCCTGCCATTTGCTGCGCCACATGCCATGCTTCATGCGGGAGGTGCTTTTCTTGACCGGGGGCTACATGAATGTCTGTACCTTGTGTGTAGGCGAGTGCCTGTACAGTAGCAGGTTTTGAGCTGTTATAATGCACGCGCACGTCGTCCATGGAGAAGCCGGAGAGGCTCTCGATGCCAGACTTTAAATTGTCTGGCATTCCCGTGTTGTTCGGTCGCGGGGCTTCTTTACGCTGGGCGGCGTTGTTTGCCATGTCCGCTTTACGCTGGAGGGCTTCACTTTGCGAAGATGCGTCATGGACTGAGGTTGCTTTTGAATCAGCAGCCTTTTGAATGATGGAAGACTTTTGTGCATATGTAGATTTCATTGATTACCTTTTTTAAGCTCTTTGTCTTCTTTTCTGTTATCTATTAATTTGTTAAAAGCATCTTGATCTATTAATTGGTATTCTCTATTTGTTATATGCTTTTCTCGGCAATAATGATATATATCCCAAACATGTTTATCGCCTATTTTCCATATGCCTTTTTCATTATGTTGACATGCAAGGGTAGCTGTAGAATGCATTGCTACCGACCTATCTTTGCATAGCGTATCTGAATCTGTATCCTTACATCTAAGTTTATCATCTAAATCGTTTGTAATTATTAAACTTTCTTCAATCCATTTTTGCACGTTTTGTTTATTAATTGTTTTCCAGTTTATTGCTGTTTTTATATTGTTTAATTTCTCTTTAAGAGCATCACAGCATAATAATATCCTTGCGTCTAAACAAATGTCAAAAACAATGTTTTTCATTGTTAATTCGTCAGACATGAGACTAATGTAATAATTTGCTGTTTCAATATACTTGTCGTATTCTTGAATGTAGTAATTTTTTTCTTCATCAGTATTATATATTTTGTTGGTAACCTTAGTTATAAAATCAAGGAGCGTGTATAAATTGTCTCTTATTGAAGTGTAAAGAAATTTTACACGAAGGTCTTGAGGATCGCCAAAACGTTTATTAAAATTAAACTCATATTCAAGCCAATAATGTACCCCCTTGTCGTCATATTGCTTTTTAGTCCATTCTTTTTCTTTGTCTCTTCGTTTGTCGCTTTCATCATGATTTTCACCTACAACATTCAACTTGTTCTTATCAAAAGTTCCTAATAGAAATTGGGCGATATTCTTAGATATTTTTCTTTTTTTGCTTTTTTCTTTCCCCTTCTTACATTGCACAGCCTTTTCCCCCATGACATCGGCTTCATGCTCTAGCGTTGCATTATCATTCACTGGTATTCCGTTGACATTCGTTGTTGGCGATACTCGCCCGGCCATTTGCTGGGCGACGTGCCATGCTTCGTGGGGGAGGTGCTTTTCTTGGCCGGGGGCGACATGAATGTCTGTCCCCTGCGTGTATGCGAGAGCCTGAACCGTTGCAGGCTTACTGCTGTTGTAATGTACTCGCACGTCGTCCATGGAGAAACCGGAGAGGCTCTCAATACCGGATTTTAAATTGTCCGGCATCCCTGTGTTATTCGGTCGCGGGGCTTCTTCTCGCTGTGCGGCGTTGTTCGCCATGTCGGCTTTACGCTGGAGGGCTTCGCTTTGCGAAGATGCGTCAAGGACGGAGGCTGCGGTGGGCGCATCCTTCTTTTGTGCGGGGGGTAGTTTTTGTGTGTAGGTGACGTTCATAAATTACTTTTTTTTAAATTTCCTTAGTTTTGACCACCTTTGAATCAATTTCTTCGGTTGGGGATTCTTTATTGAACCAAACCTCTTCTGCAGAGAGACGATAGGAATCGGCATTTTTTATGGCCTTATCCTCCGTTAATTTTTGACAATTTTCCCTTTCATATGCATGATCTTCTGTTTTTATGCAAAGATGCGAGGCTTCATGAATAATTATTCCTGCTTGTGAAGGACTTTCAGAATTATGAGCTTTTCTATATAGCGTCCCTAACCGGATTTTTTCCTTATTTTTCCCTACTTTTTTTGACGGTGTGGTGTATGCATACACATTTCTCTCACAAGTATAGCTATTATGAAAAAGATTTTTATCCTTTATATCGGTTATTTTTATTTTTATTGTCCCAAAGTTGCCTTTGGCAACTTCTTGTTTATTTTTAAAATATGAATTCATTATTTTGCTTTTTTCGGTTGCGCTTACTTTGTTACACATTTCTATTGCCATGTCACAAACGTCATGAAAATTTTCTTTTTCTTTTTTTTCTTCTTCTTCTTCTTTATATCCTTCTTCTTTTTCATATTTCTTTCTTTCGTCTTTCAGTATTTTCAAGACTTCTTTAAAAGGGCCGATAAAAGAATTTGAATTTAGTTCTTCATCTGGTATGGAACCAGGAATGAAAGAGTAATCCGAAGGGTCAAATACTTTAGTAAGAAATCGTTTCGTCCATTGAGGTTTATCTGGACCTATGAGGATGCCGCTGTTTTCTTCGTGATTTAAAACATCACAAATTTGCTCTGTAAAGGCTTTGTTGTCTGTTTTTTCTAAAGCCTCATAAAAAGATTTTATAAGGGGTATTGCTTCTTCTTTTAAGGGCTGGATTATTTTTTTTTTGAGCTCAGCGGCATATCCCTGTTCATCAGCGGTTGCTTGACTGATTACATTATGTAAATTGTCCCACAATGAACTTGCTTTTTGGAATAATGTGTTTTTTTCTGTTTCTTTCAAAAAAGAACTGAGTTGTGTAAAATCATCAAGGATTTTGTTTCCATCATTATAAATTGTTGAATCAAAAAACATCTGCATACATGTATTTGTTTTTTTTGTTGTCACATATTTATTTTTTTTCTTTTGATTCACCGCCTTCTCCCCCATTATATCTGCTTCATGTTCTAATCCGGCATTATCATTGACAGGCATTCCGTTAATATTCGTAGTGGGTGAAACCCGACCAGCCATTTGCTGAGCAACATGCCATGCTTCATGCGGAAGGTGTTTTTCTTGACCAGGAGCAACGTGAATATCTGTCCCCTGCGTATACGCTAAAGCCTGAACAGTAGCAGGTTTACCGCTGTTGTAATGCACACGCACGTCATCCATCGAAAAACCGGAAAGGCTTTCGACACCAGCTTTTAGGTTATCTGGAATGCCCGTGTTGTTCGGTCGCGGAGGTTCCGCACGCTGGGCAGCATTATTTGCCATGTCTGCTTTTCGCTGGAGGGATTCGCTTTGTGAGGATGCGTCGAAGACAGAGGCTGCGGTGGGGAAACCCTTCTTTTGAGTGGGGAACAACTGTTGTGTATATGTAGTGTTCATAAGAGTGTCTTTTTAACTTTATAGAGATTGTATATATAATTTTTTGAAAGATGTATACTTCATTGTCCGTTTTATGATTCTACTCAATTGAGAAGATCATATTTTCTCTTCCACATGTTTTTTCAATGTCATCATTGTAATCTCTTACGCTTCTCATCGTCCAATGTCCATGTGTTTAAGGGGTTGAAGTATTTATCAAAAAAATCTTTTTTTATCAAATTGTATTTGATAGGCCTAAAAATACTCAATACGCCTGTTATAATATCATTAACATGGTCATCGCCTATTTTCCATATACCATATTTTCCTTGCTCCATTGCTGTATTCGCAGCCCTATGCATCTTAATTGACCTTTTTTTACTTATAGAATCAGATGTTTGGTGAGTCCGCAGATCAAACAATTTTTCTATACTATCTGTATAAGTGGTAAAATCATTTTTGAATCTTTGAAAACCAAACGGTATTTGTGGCAGACTTTTGAATATTCTTTTTGCATTTTCAAAAGCGCACTTTGCAAATTCAATGATTTTTTCGAATTGTATTTCAGTGAGTACTTCGTTTTCAATATCTCTTCTTTCTTTTGCGTAAGGGGCCCCGACAATAATATCAGAATAAAATCTTTTTATTAATCTTTTTGCTAATTCCATCGTATAATCAGTAATTTGTTCTTGATTAAGAACTTTTTCAAATAGACTAAACATTGTTTCTTTTAAACAATAAAAAGCGTATATAACACGATATTTTGGAGATTCACCATATTCTTCAGAATCAAGCCTAAATTGATATTCATTCCAATAATGACCTGGGCCAAATAGAAAAGTTGCGTAATCTATTTCATCTTTTTTTCTCCCATCAGTCTCATCGTGTTGTTCTCCTACAACATTTAACTGGTTTAGTTCCAGACGAGTCCCTATAGTAAGTTGACTTACATTTTTTTGTAAATGTATGTTTTCGTGTGCTTTTTTTAATTGTAAAGAAGAAGTCTGTTTTGTTGCTTTCTCACCCATCACATCGGCTTCATGCTCCAGCCCAGCATTATCATTCACAGGCATGCCGTTGATATTTGTAGTTGGCGATACTCGCCCTGCCATTTGTTGGGCTACATGCCATGCTTCGTGCGGGAGGTGCTTTTCTTGACCGGGGGCAACGTGGATGTCTGTGCCTTGCGTATAAGCAAGCGCCTGAACGGTAGCGGGCTTACTGCTATTGTAATGCACACGCACATCGTCCATCGAGAAACCAGAAAGACTTTCGATACCGGATTTAAGGTTGTCAGGCATACCCGTATTATTTGGTCGCGGAGCTTCTTCACGCTGTGTGGCTTTATTCGCCATGTCCGCCTTTCTTTGTAACCCTTCGCTTTGCGAAGATGCGTCAAGGACGGAGGCTGCGCTTGACGCACCCATCTTTTGTGCGGGGGCTTGTTTTTGTGCATACGTGGTGGGCATGCTTTTTCTCCTTTTTTTAGGGATGGAGATCCCCGCCTTGCTTCGGCAAGCTCAGCACAGGTCGCGGGGATGACAAAGTGTAGTCGCGAGGATGACAATAAAGAGTGGGTCACTTCGGCAGGCTTGCTTCGATAAGGTCACTTCGGCGGGCTCAGTGACCTTATGCCAATTCCTCTTCCTCTTCGGGGAGGGCTTCGCGCTGGATGGACTTGCCCTGCACGGGTTCTTCCTCTTCTTCGAGGGATACGCGCTGGAGCGCTCCGTCGGCAAGGTCGGCTTTGCGTTGCAGGCTTGCGCTTTGCAGCGAGGTGTCCATGATGTTTGCGGCGTTGTTGTTGGCGACGCGCTGCGCGGTTACAGATTTTTGTGTGTATGTTGTGTTCATTTTATTCTCCTGTTTTTTGAGGGAGATCCCCGCCTTGCTTCGGCAAGCTCAGCACAGGTCGCGGGGATGACAAATTGAAAACATGGGGGTTGACAAATGGTTATTTGATATTCCTTTTGGGTAGGTCGGCGTTGCGGTACACTCTCAGCAGCGATACGGCTATCACGGAGAGCACCAGGACAATGATGGGCAAGAACCGGAATGCGCCCGCGAGCGATGACGCCACGGGGTCGAAAAGCACGAGCATAGTCGTGGTGAATGCGGGCGGCACCACCACAATCCCGACAAAAAAGGCAAGGTGCTTGTTGAAGAATGCGCTGATGGAGCAAGAGGCGAAGTAACCGAGCAGCAACAGCACCACAAGCGAGTAGACCACCGTGTTCATCAGCCTGAAAGTCCAGCGGTACATGCAAAAGAACGGGACCGCCGAGCGCGCCTGCGAACTGAAGGTGATGTCCTTGTCGTCTTTCTTGTAGAATTTGGTCAGGCACATCCCGATTCCGCCGGAGGGCCCACATATTTCGGCAGCGCCCTCGTTTGTCGCGAACGGGGCCACCGCGAGTCCGTAGTAGCTGTCGTTGAAGAATGCGGCGTCATCACCGAGCTGTTCCCACTGGCGGTCATCAAACCAGATTACGGGTATAATCGCCTTCAGCACGATGTGGCGCTCGTCTCCCTTGAGGTACATGCTCAGGTTGTCGTGAATCAGGCGCTTGCTGCGGCCGACGGGTTCCTCGGTTACCACCAGCATCAGGTTTGTCAGGCTGTCGATGATTTCATCGGTTTCGGGCCTTGCCCCGTTTTGTGCCACGGGCTCGGTGATTATCTTGCGGAAATTCGCATAGCTGTAAATTCCTCCCGGCAAGTCGACGTTGTCGGTATCATTTGCAAAAGCGTAGATGTCTTCGGCGAGATCCACCCGGTTTACCATCATGTTCAGGAACACGTTGGGGTTGTGCTCGCGCAGTCTCAGGTGCAGGTTCCTGAAAAAGTTGTTGAAGATTGCCGTCGATGCCGAATCGGTGGGATAATTCCTGAAGAACAGCGTTGCGCCATCGCCGCGGTTTCCGTAGTCGTCGCCGGAAAAACTCAAGCGGTTCACGACGCGCTGGAAAATGGAGTTATTCTTGACGCTCACCAGCTGCTCGATTTCGTCCGAGAGGTTCGCGAAGAACGTCTCGAGTTGTTCGGGAGTCTTGAATCCCGCCCAGTCGGACTTTCCGATAATCCAGTCCATCTTGACAAAGTGTTCGTGTGCCGTGGCCACGAAGTCGGAATGGCCCGGCTTGCTCAGGTAGGCGAGCGCGGGGATGCCCGTGGGCATGTGGAGTTGCCCGTCGCCATCGGCGTACATCGCGTAAAAGGCGATGCGCGTCACTGCGCTGAAGTTTATCCACTTGGTCGTGTCGCTTGCAAACCAGTAGGGGTATATCCCGATCACTTCGCCGTTGAGCTGGTCCTGGTGACTGCAGCCGCACCCTTTGCCTTTCCAGAGAATCGGTTTTGTCTCGTCGAAATCTGCTGCTATACGCGTCGTCTTGTTGACGGACTTGGCAAAAAGTTCCAAATAAAGCGAATCAAGCCGGGAGAATACGTGATACCAGCGCTCATCGCTACAGTGGCGCCCGCGATACTTGTTCAGATAGTGGCGCAGGCGCATTGCCGCCGGTTCTTGAGGCTCATTCTTTTTTGCATTTGTTGTCGTGGCTTGCTGTTGCAGGGGCATGGAAAATGTCTCGAGTTCCTCGAGTTGCTTGTCGTTCCAAAAGACCGTATCGTATATGGCGTAGGTATTCGTTGTGTCAACGCAAACCCGTAGGAATGCCGCCAACATACTCAGTGCATAGCGGTGCGCAAGGAGCGAATCGTTGAACCGGATTCCCTGCAGATTGTTCAAGAAGTCAAGTATAATTGGCGAGAACCGTTCACCCTGGAATTGCAGGACCAGCTGTTCCTTGAGCTTGTTCATTGCTTTTTCGTCAATCCACACCTTGTCTATCATCGAGTCCGCCCACAGCGTGGCTTTTTTCTTTTCTGTGACCCGCTGGTCGATAGCGATAAAGTTGTTGATGGTCCTTGCAAATTCGGGATAGTCGCGAACTTCTTGTGACATCAGTGCAATCAAGTCTTCGCGGGTTCCTGCCTGCCAGTTGGTGTACTTGTCGAGTATTTCAAAAACGGCCGTAGTATCCTTGAGCTTATCTTCCGTGATATACTTTTCGATATTCTCGGCGGTCACTTCGTACGTACAGAACTCGCATATGTCTGCGAATGCAGTGGTGGTGAATACAGCCAGGACACACAATGCAACATATTGAATCGCTTTCATCATAATCCCTTTCCTTCTTTTTGCAATTCCTTGGAAAGACCTTCCAGTAAATCCTGTTTGTTTATTTTCTTTCTATTGTCTATGAGTGCCGAAATGGCCGCATAGCGTGCCACGTTGGTGAGCGCGCCTCCGGCAAGTTCGTAATTCTCGGCGAAGTATTCAAAATTTTCTTCTCGATTATCTACATCCGTCTTTTCAAAAATGTTTTTCCAGAGGGTTAGGCGCTCTTCCGGCTCGGGCATGGGGAAATACACAGTGCTCTGGAATCTTCGTGAAAAGGCCTCGTCAATGTTTGATTTCAGGTTGCTCGCCAAGATGACGATGCCCGGGAAGTCTTCCACGCGCTGCAACAGGTACGATATTTCCTGGTTGGCCGCGCGGTCGTTGGAATTGCTTGTCTGTGTTCTTGCACCAAAGAGCGAGTCCGCCTCGTCGAAGAACAGAATCCAGTTGTGGCATTCGGCCTGGTCAAAAATGTTGGACAAGTTCTTCTCGGTTTCGCCGATGTACTTGGAAATGACTTGCGAAAGGTCCACGCGGTACACATCCATTCCCATCTTTTTGCCAATGAGTGTCGCGGTCAGCGTCTTGCCGGTGCCCGGGGGACCATAGAAGAGCACGCGGTAGCCGTTCTTTAGATTCTTGCGTAATCCAAATCCGTCCAGGACTTCGTCGGAGTGGCCAATCCAGGCAATGAGCTGGTCGACTTCCCGCCTCGTAGTGTCTGCAAGGACAAGGTCTTCCCATTCCAGGCGCGACGTGATACGTTTTGCCGGGAAATGCATGCTGTAGTCGGGCTTGTTCTGCACACCGGTAGTGAAGTATTCCAAGTATTCCGAGGATATGCGGAGCGCCGCCGAGTTTCTGGGTTCGCCGGGCTCACCGTATTCGAGTTGCAACACGCGTTCCGAGATTAGCCTATGGTCGTTATCGAATAGCCGCATTACTTGCAGGCGTCGCGAAAGGTCGTTGCCGGCGAGTAAGAAGAGCGCTGTTTCGCAGGTGGGCAAAAATCCTGAGTGGCTTTTTCCGTGCCATCCGCCGAATTCTGTGTAAGGCCTGCCGAGCAGCTTGTTGTTCAAGAAAAACGAGTCAAGCGCCTGTGGGCACAGGTGAGGTAGCAGCGCGAGCGTGAGCACTAGCCTTTCGTCGAATCCGAGCTGCATGCGCGTGACGATTTCTCCGTAGGGCGAAGTAGAATCCAGTTCGGGCGGGAGACATTGCCGCACGTCCAGCATTTTGCGCTCGTCATCTTCGGAGCAAAAATATTGCTCGAAACGCAGGTCAATAATTTGCCGGCACCAGTTGATTTCGTTCTTGAGTGTCTCTTCCATGTTCGCCTCTATCGCCATTTAACGTGTAGGGGGGATTTCATCCAGGAGAGTTTCACGGTGGAATATCCCCATGGAAGTTTGTCAAGCAACATGTCGTATGCCGAGTTTTCTACCGTGAGCGTAGGGCCTTCCTCGCCATCGTCCAGGATTCCCTGGCGGATCAAGAACGAGGCGCGGAGTCCGTCGACGCTTGTGTGGCCGAGTGCGCCCCAGTTCGCAATGACACCCTGGAGCAGGCTGTCTGCCAGTGCCTTCAATTCGTCTGAAATCACGGGCAACTCCGCGAGTTTTTCCCCAGCATCGAATCCGCAAATCAGTTGCGCTATCGACTTCTCGGTCTTGGGCGGTTCATAGCTACCGCATACTGTGTAGTTCAGGAGCGCGACGGCCAATTCTTTGCTCCCGTCGTCTATGAACTTGCCTGCGTTTATGCAGCCGGCTTTTTCGAGGAGCATTGGAATGTAAGGGGAGAGCAATACGATGCCGCAGTCCCCGGCCTTCGGGGGACGTGCCTCGGGCGCATTTTTCTTTTTCTCCCCGAGATTTTTCAGCCTTTCGAAAACGCTGCATGCAATCTGGCGGATGTCCAGCTCGGGGTTTTGTGTACGGATTTGCATCAGGATGGTTTCGGCCACGCGCAATGGGTCAAATTTTTCTTCGGCATGTTCCTTGCACCAGGTGTCGATGCAATTGTCAATGAGCTTTTCAAGCATTGTTGATTTTTCAAGAGTAAGTCGCTGGCCGCAGGAATCCTGCAATATCTTTGCGACCGGGATACACTGCCTTTTGAGAAGATCCGTTTTGACTTGCCTCTTGAATTCTTCAGGCAATTTTTGGAGAATGTGGCCCAGTGGGTCTTGTGCGGGTATCGTCCCGAGGTCAATGGAAATGTTTTCTAGAACTACATCTTCGCCTTCGGGGGCAAGCGAATCGAGAATGCGGTCCAGAGTTTCCATCAAGCCGTTCCGTGCGAAATCGTAAAGGCGACTTTCGATATTATTCGCCTGTTCGGTATTGGCGCAGGTCAGGTTCAGGGTCATGTCGCCTATACGGTTGAATTCTGTCATAGCCATAGCGCCCCCGAAACACAGTCTTGGTGTTTCTCGAGCCATGCCTGTGCCGTCTGTGTTTTTTCGGCACTCCTGTAAAATTCCTGTGACATGTCCGAGGTTACCCAGTAAAAGATGGGTACAAGGTGGGCGGGAAGCTCGTCGCGTATGAATCGCTCGATGCCGTCGCGTTTTTTGGGCGAGTTGGTGAGTGGGGTCTCGATAGACCAGACGATGTAAATCTTGCCGAATCCATTTTCGAGAAAGATTCCGTCCAGTGCATGCATATGCATGGGGGATTCCTTGCCCGACAAGGTGATGCCGAGCATCGTCTCTATCCGGGGCTTCCACCAGATGCCGCAACGGTGCAGGTGCAGTTCGGGCAAATGGCGTAGGTAGCGTACTTTTGCGCGCAACATGCTCCGGTAGGTCGCCAGTTCGTTGTTTTTTTCGTCAGATTCGCGCAACATCAGGAATAGCTTTTCGGGGAATTCTACTCCGTACATGGCGAGCATCTGGTTCAGAATGCGGTTGTAATGCTCGTAGTTGGTTTTGAGTGCATATACCGAGAACATGTCAGCGAAATCTTGCATCGTCTGCAAGAAAATCAAGAAGATATGCTCAATCGGTTCCAGATATTTTTTGAGTTCGCCGGCGCTTTTACCGTAACGATAGATAGAGGGGAATTGCTCGATAATGGGTGTGAAATCCATGAAGTTACATGGAATCCCCTTCGGCAAATTTAGCGAAGCGCTTTCGCGGATTTCAAATAAGGTTTTGTACCGGTGTCGTATCGGTTCCGTCTTGCCTTCGCTGATGGTAACACTGTTGACTTTCTCGCCAAGGCAACGCCAGTTGCTCCAGAGAGTCGAGAATTTTTCTGCAAGGGAGTCGTTGGATTTTTTGGAAGATTCTGCCGGCCAAAGGCGTACCGAATAGATTCCTGGAGATTCCACATGGAATCGGACCCGTTCACAGCCGAGTTTTTCTTCGAAAAAGCGTTCGTAATCGTGGAGTGTTACGGGGAATTGCCGCATGATTTGTTCTCGGCTGTAAAGAGCCTCGCGACCATAGTCAATGTTTCCGTCCGCCTGTGTTAGGAAGGTTTCGATGTCAAACTCTGTTTTGTAACCCAGGTCGGTCAGGACGAAAACAATCTGCTCCAGGATGGTGATGCCCGGATCGTGCGGGTTGTAATCGGTCCAGACGTTCCCGCACAGTTTCTGGATATAACGGATGCCCTCGAGACGAAGTGCCTCGTAGTCAAGCTCCTGTGGCTCCGTAATTTTTTTTAGCTGCTTAATCAAGGGTCGTTACCATGAAGTTGTCGTACCAGAGTTTTGTCAGGCGGTAGCGTACGTAAGAACCGTCCTTGTAGGCGCAATGGACGCGCAGTTGCAACTTGAAACTGTATTTTTCGCTTCCCGATTTCCAACGCACGTCAATTCTTGAACCACGCCCGCCATAGTATGACTGCGTCTTGTTTACTTTAGGACTTCCGTGAAAAACGTTTACGGCAATGGCATGAGTCAGCGCGAAGCGCCCTTCATCCTCCTGGCCGCCGGCTCCCGCCATGATTTCAAATGCCTGGCAACCGCTCATTTCTTCGGTAATGTCGTGCCACTTTCCATCGGTGGGGACTTTGAACTTCTCGTTTTCTTTGCCGATGCGCCCCGTGGAGGCGATAATGCCGTGTACGTCCAGTTCGCATTCGGGCTCGCGCGTTCCGATTCCGACGGCAATGTCCTTTTTTTCGCTGTCGGGCAGGGGGCCAACCAACGAGAGTACGCTTGAGGCCTCATCGATTCCGGGCGTGCTCAGGTGCATCCCGCTCCGCTCCGCATTCATGTCCATGCGCATTTCGGCCTGCCACAGGGGGTGGCCTTCGGTCGAATTTTCGTAAAAGCTCATCAACTTGCCGGAATCCGTAATCTGCGAAATCTTGAGGCCTGTCTCGCGAGTCTTTTCAATACCTTCCTCTTCCATGTTGACCATGGAATCAATGAGATCGATAAAATCCTCTTCACAGGGCATCTGCCCAGCCTTGAATCTACTTTTTAAAAGAGAACGGTTTAATTTAGACATTGTTTCTCCTCTGTATGATAAAGGTGGAGCCGACTTCAAGATCGCCGTAGCCTACGGTGATATCCCTGAAATCTTCAACTTTTGTGACGACATTGATAAAGTGTTTTTTCATAGGCGTGAGAATGCTCCAAGGGTATGTGCCGCGAATGAGGTCGGCATTGCTCCCTACGGATTCTTCCATGCGGTAATTGCTGTGATCCCTGGAACTGATGCGGAGCACGGAAAAGTCATGAACGGCTTCGACATAGGGCAAATTCTGGATGAACATCAAGAGGTGTTCCTTGTCGAGCGTACTGCCAAAAAATTGCGTTAGTCCGCCATCATTCCATGGGGAAAGGTATTGGTTGATTTGTTTGTTCAATTCCAAAAGACGGTTGCCTTCGTCGGTATCGTTGACGAAATCCACGTTGCAACGCACCTGTATTTTTTCAAATTGAGGGTTCATGACGATAATTTTCGAAAAGGCCGATGTCCGTTCTTTTAGGAAGGTCTTGATGTTGTCCAAAATCATCCCGCTCAGGCGCGGGTCCCAAATGCGGCCTTCGTCGTAAAGGGGTGAAACAGGAACGACGAGCATGTACCCGGGGCAGGCAATATCGGGTGTTTTGGGATTGAGTCCGGCGAAGCACTTGACCAAGTGTACATCGGGGAATTCTTCCAGGATCATCCTTTCGCAATCTTTCGCGGTCAAGATACGGTTGCGGTGGTAAAGATATTCAGCGACGCGGGTGCGCATCCCGTTGTTATCTTCTTCGGGCTCTCCGCTGAATGTTTCATCGAGTTGATAAACCTCCGAAATTCCGCCGATACTTTCTTCTAGCGTGTTAATGCTTCCCGGCTTGCAGTGGCTGAAGTTTTGTATTTGTCCAAAACCTCCGCAGCGCACGACTTCAACGGCCTGCGCATAGACCGAGAACAGGCGGCTGCAATGGCGCCATTCGCCTTGAGGCTCTAGGCGAATCCAGCATAGCCCCTTGGGCATCATAGGCGAATCTACCTGGAAATCCTTGGGGAGCGAAAGGGAGACAATCCCGGAGGTCGTAAAGTTTGCCGTTGTGTTGTAAAGAATGCTGTCGGCAGGGATTTTTGTCCATCCATTCTCGTTCAGGTATGCCCAAAGGAATCCGATTTCGTCTTCTTCGTAAATGTTGTCGGAATCGCGATTCATCTGGAAATACAGATTGACTTTTTTACCGCCTGCTTTCGGTGAAAGTCCCAAAAAGAGTGCCCCGTCCTGAAGTTTCAGGTGATTCTTTGTACTGATGCCCCAAGGCCGCAAGAACAGAATTTGTCCATCGCTATGTTCGGTGCGCTTCATATTGATTTCAGCGGTGGCTGTATAATTGACAGAAAGGTTTTCCAGTTCCGGTGTGTAGGGCTGGTTTGGAAACTCCATTTCCTTTTCGAAATTTTTCTTGATGGCTCGTTGCATCAAATTGCCGCAAAGGACCTTCGAATATTCCTGATGTAAAAAAGCTTTTTCTGGGGAAATGAGCTTAAGTTTGAAAAATCCGTCGCGGGCGCTTGGTGTGTATTCAAAATCGTCAGCATCGTAACTTGCGCTGAATGATTTTCCGCCAAGCATATTGTCGCACGATATGGAAAACTTGTTTGAAATGCTTTCGGGGTTGGAGGTGAATAATTCGTGAATTATCGGCGCTTGCGAACTGGAGGGGGACCAGTATCCACCTAACAGAGCCGATACAGACACTTTAAAATCCCGCGTGAGCGGAGCATCGGGGTATTGCTTGTACCAATCGCAGAAATTTCGCGTTTTGGGGAGGCCGCGCCAGTTCCCGTGAATTTCAAAGGACGAAAGTCTCTTGCCTCGGATTTCTTCGCAACCTACGATAAATGAGTTCCCTAGAGTGGGCAGGGGGCCGAATGGCTGTACCGGAGTGTTCATTGAAAGCGGCCCGATATCGCTGCAAAGGGCGAGCCTTCTGCAGCCCGTTACTTTTGTTTGCAATCTCACCCCACGCATGACCAGGTTCCTAAAGTTTTTCCAAGGGTTGTACGAGGAACTTGATGTCATAAGGATGCGCATCGCAGGGTGATTCATGGTAAAGTCTTTGCCATGAATGGCCGGGTCGCAGTTTACAATGGGAGGGGCCATATCGGAAAGCTGAATAACGAGGCCGATACTATTTGGAGCGTAGCCGGGATTGAGTACGCACGATTCAAGTTGGTATCCATCTACTTCGTACCAGCCTTCTTCTGTCGTAAGTGATATGCGGAACGCATTTGAAAATACCCTGAGGAATTGTTCCGGATTCTGCCCCTTTTCCAGAAGAGTTCCTTTGACCGATTCCTCCTCGAAAACCATTTGAACCTTGATACGCCGGACGCCGTCGTTCAAGTACAGCAATCGCGAGGATACGGCTAAACCGACTCGCGCATGTTGCGATGTACTTATGCGGTCGCCAGATCGTGTGAGACCGAACAACGGATAGGGTGTATGTTCTTTGTTTTCTAAAGCCTGCTCCGGTGTATAGGTGGGGATTTCCGTAAACATAGGAGCGCTGTTTTCGGGAATGGCGAGCGTGAAAATCTTTTGTACTCGCGTGTCGTTCAGTTCGACGTCGGTCACGGATTCAAATTCGATGGTCTCGTCATCTTTGTTTGTCCCTGCGGAAAATCGCGTTCCCTTTGGCAGGGTGTAATTGAAATCTTCTATCTCTATGGGGAATACGATATGTGCATGGTCACCGTGAGCTTTATTTGGCCTTTCCTCTAGCACTTTGCGGAAATAGAAGTCGATACGGCGTTCCGGCAATTCGTTCAAGTGCTTCTGGATACGCTCCATAAGTTTTGCGAATATGGCATAAATTGCTGCTGAGGGTTCTGTATTTCCATCCGCCTCAGATTCAATGGCGTTCACTAGGTTTGGAATATCTTTTTTGTCGAGGACCGGCGGGCAATCGTGTTGTTGCTCGTAATCGCAGATTTTTTCAAGCAGCTGCTGTAAAGACATGTCGTTGACTGTGACAAAATCCTTCGCTAGTTCCTTGAACGAGCGAGTTTGCTGACTCAATCCATCATTGACAAAAACATGGTCCTTCACAATTATTTCCTTATATTGTCGTGTCCGTTGCTTCGTTTATGTAGAACGGATACACCAAATTGCGGCGACTGTTTGTGGCGATTACCTTGTAGTAGATGCAGATTTCCATCACTTCGTTTGTTACTTCCATTTTGACGTCAATGTTTTCTATTTCGACGCGTGGCTCAAATTCGGTTATTGCATGCTTGATTTCTTTTTTTATTTGTGTCAGTGTCGCTTTTTCATAGTCATTGAAACAGTAATCGCGAATACGACAACCGAATTCAGGTCGCATTAGGCGTTCTCCCGGATAGGTGCCCAATAGAATACGCAAACTTTCTTCGATGTCTATTTCAGCCTCGGACATGGCGATGGCGCCATTTTCGAATTTCAACGGGAATTTCCACCCGCGTCCAAGGAAGGTCTGTGAATACATTTATCCTCCTATTTCTACTGTGGGACATCCAATGGCAATGACCCCGCCATGAGAGGTGGAATCACCCATGCGTGCGGCAGGTTTATTGCCAATGGTGACGGTTGCGGATCCCTTGATGATTGTGTCGGGAGGCCCGGAGCATGCGCAGTTATCGCCCATGACAGTGGCGGGCATGCCACAAATCAAAACGGTTGGAACGCCGGGACCGATGGAGGGACCGCCTACATGCGGTACGGGAGGAGTACCAGGCGTTTGCATGGGACAGGTGTGTAAGTCGGTGATTCTTGCTGCTTGCGGCATATTTCCTCTCTAGTTGATTTTAACCAACCCCCCTTTGATGATTGTGTTCAATGATGCAGAAACTTCGGCTGTTGTAGTGCCTTGTGCTTTGAACCCGTTTTTTGCCTTAAATTCAATATCAAGTCCTTCAGCGTTTAGATTTGTGGCTGACTTAAATGCAATGCCGCCCTTTGCTTCGACATTGAATTTCCCCTTTGTGTTAATGGTGATGTCTTTGGGGGAATCAATTTTAATTCCACTGTCGGACAATTCAATCTTGTTGCCGCTAGAATCCTCTAAGGTGATTTTTTTGCCATCGTCATCGAGGGATACTTTGCGTTCTCCAGGTGTCATTATTGTGATGGATTTTTTTTCTTCATCAAAAAGAACGCTCAGCTTTTCGCGCGTCAATAATTGCTTGATATTGTTTTCTTGTTTCAATTTCTGCGGAACTTGCCGTTTTGAACTGTAGAGGCTTCCAAGGATGACCGGACTGGATGGGTCTCCGTTGAAAAATCCGAGGATGACTTCGTCATCTTTTTCTGGGAAGAATAGTCCTCCTATGCCATCGGATGCATATGGCGTACCTAGACGAGCCCAAACGCCCTCCTGCTCGTTCTGCATCAAGGGAATTTTAACTTTGACACGATTTAAATTGTCAGGATCGTCATGGGTTTGAATTACAACTCCTGTTAATAGTCCTGTAATTCCGCAATTGTAACCTGAAGCTGCTGGAGCCATGGTGTTGAATTTTTCAACATACCACTCCTTTTTCATGCCAAAACAGATTGTTGTTGTCCAACGACCAAGTTCCATGTGGTGGGAAACATTGGATACGATTGCCTTGCCGCTAAATCGGTTTCCGACATAGTCAAGATTGAGCAGCTTGCCTAGTTCTATTTCTGAAGTTCCACTACATTTGATGCTGCCGTATACACGTGATAATTCGTTTTTTATTTGTTCTGCTTTTGACCATTTGTCAAGCGCTTGTTTCTCGATGCATGAATTTATTTGTAGAATATTGTCGGGGACGGAAAGAGCGTTTGATAATTCTTTGGAATTAATGTTTCCTTGTTGTTGTATGGATTGCTGTGCGGACTTTCCCGATATTATTTCCTGCTTAGTGGGGTCCCATGCTCGAGCTTCTACGTTTTTTACTTGATGTTCAGCGTCAATAGTCGCATTGAATTCAAGAAAGTTTTTTTTCCAAATAAGCGTGATATTATTGCTTTCATTGACTTCAATGGGCTTTATCGAGATTTTCTCCAGAGTAGGAATTAACCAGCATCCATTCGTCTCGGCTCGCGTCATAATGAAATCCCAGTCGGTACAATAATATTGCAGTAGTTCCTTATGGGTGACGCCGTTCATAGACGATTCTATGGTTATGCTGCTATTGGATGCAATTTCATTGACGATATCATCATCGGACTTGTTTAAATAGTTTACGTTCCGGCGCGATTTTGTTAATGAAATTGCTTTGTGACGGCATTCTATCTTTGTACAACTTTTGCCTTTTTGAAAGGCGCAGACTCCTAGACGAACAATTATGCCCGAAAAAACAGTACTTTTTTCTTTTGCTGAATAACCGACTTTGAGTTCAACTTCCATTCCGGGCTTGAGTGATTTGCCTTCGCATAGCTCAAATTTGCCTTCATTCATATCGCCATCTAACAAAACAATGGTTGCCTTGGGGATGCCATTAATGCGGTATTCTACGTCGGCAGAAAGGACTATTGTTGACGAGGGCAGTTCAGTTCCTCCGCAGGATAGTGCGCATTCAACAACGCCGCTTTTTGTTTCCAGGAAATCCTTGTTCATTCATTAGTCCTTAATGGGCGGAAATTCTAATTTCATTCCAGGTGTAAGTTGCCTGAAATTCTTCAAGTTGTTGATTTGCGCAATTTGTAGATAATAGGAGGAATCCCTATAAACCTTATAACACATTTGCGGTAGAGAGTCCCCTGCTTTGACTTCTACCAAGTGAGTTAAATTGGGCGATTTTCTATCTTCGACATACTCTGCCGGTAAATCCGTAAAGTAGGAATCCAATGTCAGAGTAACCTCGGCGCGCATAGGAATCCCGTCAGAATTAAACATGGAGTATTTTGTATTGAACCGAGTAACACGTGCGTAATAGTTGATTTCCCCCCATGTTAATTGAACAATGGGGTTCTGATGAGACTCATTATCGTATGCATACACGACAAGTTCTAAAAGTAAGACCATGTCCGTGACAGATTTGAGCTGGCTTGGCCATTCTGCCTCTGGAACGGCTCCTGTTGTATCGAAGATTAGTGCTGGTAGGATTAATTTTGGTCGCTCATATTCAATGAACTTTAATCTATGCAAGGCTTTTTCTTCGTATTTGGCGCCAGCTTGAATAGTTATATCTTCTGGATTCAACATCACATAGAAGGGATCTCTGTCAGGTATTTTTGATAGATCTCCACCTATGTCGCGATAGGCTGTTAAGGTTAATTTTTTTTTCATTACTATCGCTCCTTGTCCCATCTTATGGATTCTTCAATCATTTGACGGCATTCCCTCAAGACATCTTCTTTAAGCGAATCTGAAGACTCGTTACAAGTTTCGTTTGCTTCGATTTTTACGTCGATGCTGAGGTTCCTGATTTCTAGCGACATGATTATAAAGTCCTCTTGATGCTTCGATATTTTAATGAAACAGTTTCAATCATCATTTCAGCTTTCATTGCGTTAAGTGTGCTGAACGCCCATTTGAATGGATATGCGCCTTCAAATGACCAAGTTGCCAGGGGGGCGCCTTTCGCATCTAACAGGGAGACTTCAATGGGTTGTGGGTCAACTTGGAATGCATTCGCTGCCGAATCCATGTTATCCTTGCACCATGTGAAAAAAGGGCTGCTATCCTTGAGTATGGCTCGTTTCAAGACCAAGTCGGAAAGCGTTATTTTTTCGGGTAAGTGGTAAACTGTCGAATTGTCGCCCCCGCTGCGGACATCCTTCGTTTCTATGGTAGTTTCCAAACCAGAGACCTCGCTGAATGCGACCTCTGAATTGCCTAACTTTACAGAAAAGCGGAATACAACGGGAAACGACCATTCGACAGTATCACCCATGGCGTTCCTTAGCTATTCGAAATTGTCATGCCTTCATGGACAATTTCAATGCTTTCCACTGCGACTTCGTTCCCTTCGGCCTTGAGTTCGTATCCCGAAATCTTGGTCGGCCAGGCGTTCTTGAGCGTCCAGGTCATTGCAGGAGAGCCCGCTTCGTCTAGCAGGCTGATTGTAATGGTCTTTCTTGCGATTGTATTCATCTTAATCTGATTGAACCAATCCCAGAACTGGTTGTCGCCCTTGAAAATGCCCTTCTTCATAGTGACATTGCTGTACTTGATCAGGCCAGGCATCTTAACAACAGAATATTCCTTGCTGTTGCCAACGCGATACTTGATTTCGTCGGATTGTGCATCCAGGCCGGTAACTTCCTGGAAAGACATTTCTTGATCGCCCCATTTCACCTGAAAGTGGAATTTGGGCATCGGCCATACGCTGGCGTGTTGTGTAGAACCATCTTCTGCCATTTTTATTACCTCCTATTAGGATTTCTGTTGCTGTTGCTGGAAAGTGAGTTCAATGAATTCTGCCGGGCGAATCAAGGCGACCTTGATGGTGATGCGCAGAATGCCTTCGAGGATGTCTTCGGGGGTCATGGTTTCGCCAAGGCCCACGTGGACTTCGAATGCGTCTTCGGGGCTTGTGCCGGCAAGACCGCCGCGCTTCCAGACGCTGGTCAGGAAGTTGCTGATCATGCCTTTCATGGTCACCCACGTATTCGCAGTGTTCGGTTCGAAGACAAATGCCTTCGATGCGAGTTTGATGGATTCTTCGAGCATAATCATGGTGCGGCGAACGTTCACGTAACGCCAATCGAGGCTGTTGCCGTCGAGCGTGCGCGCGCCCCAGACCTTGTTGCCGTCGCCCACGAAGGTGCGGATGGCGTTCACGGCTTTGCCGTTGATAGGAACGTTCAAGTCTTCTTGTTCGTCGTTCGTGAGGTTGACGGTCGGAGTGATGACTCCGTTCACGCCCACGTTGGCCGGAGCTTTCCATACGCCGATGGAGTTGTCCACCAAGGTGTAGATACCAGCCATGGCACCTGCGGGCGGCATCAGGTTCAGCTGTTCGCGGACTAGGTCCATAATGGTCGCATAGTTCGGGCAAATCACCGAAAGTGTGCGGTGGATTTTCTGTACCTGTGCATCGTCCTTCACGTCGGCGGCGGCCATCTGGGCAATTTCAGCCTTTATCTGTTCGGCTTTTTCGGCGGGCTCCGGCGGGACTGCTGCATTGAGCATCGTCGTGAGTGCGTCCAGGTTTTCGACGTTCGCAAACGTGACTTCGTTCGACTGCACCACGCTCGTGTTGAGCCACGGATAGTAAACCGCACCGTAATTCAAGAACGACGTCACCTTTTCGCGGAAGGTGGAGATACATTCGCGCGGTTCCTTGTAGCCGTCGAACACGTCGAGAATGGCGAAGCGGTTCTTCATCTTCGCGCAGTGGGCGAGCATCGCGTTCTGCACGTTGGCGCAGGCATCTGCAGTTTCCAGCGAGACGGCTTCGGGAATCACGACCAATGTCGGTTCCTGTTCCTTTTCGAACGGGATGATGGCTTCGGTCAAGGCTTTTTCCGAGATTTCCTCGCCGTAGGGGCCCACCGCCATGATATAGCAGGTGGCACCACCGTTCTGGTAGAACATGCGAATGGCGTCGAAGAGGCGGAAGCGGACTTTTGGCGGGACCACTTTTCCACCTTCTTCGAGCTTGTAGCGCATCAGAGCGCCCTCGCCAAAGATGGCCCTGTATTCCGCAAATGACGAAATGCGGAAGGGCTTGTTGAACACGGATTGTCCCTTGTATTCGGCCTTTTCGGTATAGCCGATAAACATGGGTATTGCCGTGGCAACTTCCACTACAGAACTTGGGAATGCGTTTTTCTCGACGAGATAGACGCCCGGAGTTTTGTATGATGTAGGCATTTTGTTTTATCTCCTATGGGGTTATGTGTTAACAAATGATTCAGCGACAATCTCTCGCTTACCGTCGAGAATGACCGTGGAGACCGATCGCGCGTCCATGTTAGGTAAACACTTTATGATTGCTTTTGACGTTTTCTTTTCACGCAACTGAAAAAGCGGAGGTGCGCCATAACGTAGCGGGATTTCTTGTTTCGATACGAATACCGATTCTCCTAATTTCCTTTGGCTGATGTCGAAAGGGGAATCTTCTTTGTTGCCTTTGATTTTTACGATTTCGGCTGTGTCGTTATCGGGTAGGCCCGAAATGTAGTAGTACCATTTCATTTTTTTTGTCTTGAGCGGTAACGTGATGCTTGCACCTGATTTTCCCTGGGAATTCACGATTTCCATGCCAAACATGGGTTTGGGAATCTGCATTGCCTCGGGAATGTCGCCTTTTGAAGTTGTCTCCCATTTCAGGGATTCGTCTTTGATTCGGACAAACGGAATGGAATCTGTCGGGATTTCTCCGAATTCTGTTACGTTCCACAAGTTGCGATGCACCGGGTATGCCCAAAAAACGAGGCTTATCTCGTGGGAGAATGCGGCTTCATCTGCAATCAGCCGGAAACCTCCTGCTGTTTCGCGCATCATGATGCCTTCGCGCTTCATGGCCTCTGCTGTTGGCGGGTTTGGCCGGAAGGTGAAATCTTCGCACCTGCCGCCAACGTATTCGTGTTCCATAA
Source organism: Fibrobacter sp. (assembly GCA_016285835.1). Classification (GTDB taxonomy): domain Bacteria; phylum Fibrobacterota; class Fibrobacteria; order Fibrobacterales; family Fibrobacteraceae; genus Fibrobacter. The sequence goes on along the minus strand of JAEERM010000009.1, from coordinate 1,279 downwards.
AGATGTCTGCCCAAATCCCGTAATTCATCAGTAGGCTCCAATAGATGCTTCTTCTGGGACGTGAACAACGTAAGGACGGTAGTACGAGTAGCCACTCCCGAGTGCGACCGTGCGGACCTTGTACATTACGGAGGGGACGTATTTGCAGCCGACGAGGCTCCACAAGTTGCACATTTCCTGTAAGTTCAGATTTTCCACATCGACAATCAGTTTCTCAAGCCCTGTGGCGAGTTCCGGAAAAGAGGTGCGGTCAAAAACGCTGTGGTCCTGAAAAAAGCCCACGGCTCGAGAAAGGTATTTCAGGGATTCTTCGTAATGACTTGCCTTGAAATTGGCCGCCAAGACAATGTGCAAATTCAAGAAAATCGGCTTGGAATGAATGATGTTACGAAATCCGTCGTATTCCGGTTTCGTGCTGGCCTGCGTCATGGAATCTTTTTCGACGTTAGCAAGAAACATCACCAGCTTGTTGTTTGCGCTTTCTGATTCACGGCCATCGTTGTCCATCATCTTTGATACGACGGCAATGTTTTCTTGTACAGAAAACTTTCTGCGCAAATATTGGTTTAGCTGTGAAACTAAAAATTGCAAAGAGGCGTTGATCATAACTTTCTATTCGTTTCTTTGCGTGCAAAATAAAATAACATTTTGAATAAAACAATATGAAAAATTTAAGATAAAATATCTTTCTGTTTTTTCGATAAAATGTCATGCTGTACATTGTTGCGATTCTGTCGGTGATTTGTACATAAAAGAGCGCACAACGTAACTATTGTGTCATGCGAACTTTGAATTTATTGTAAAGATATTTTTACGGCATAGTTTTTTTATAACTTGTGAATGTTTAGTTAATTTCTATTTTGTATGTAAAAAGTCCTGCACTAGAGACTAGTGCAGGACTAATTTATTTATGTTGTTCTATTGGTTTAGTAGACTTTCTTGATGATTACTTTTGTGACATATCTATCACCATCGTAGAGATCCACTGCAAGGCCGGCTTCTATTATCATGGGTTGCGCCAATTCGACATGGATTTTGTAAGGCTGCTCGAGAATGACCATTTCAGTCGAAAATTCGATTGTCCCAGCTACGACTTCGCCACCGATGTGGAATTTCGGATTTACGATTCTCCTCTGATCCATAAACGGAGTGTGCCGCCCGCCTTCTTCCTTTGTTGTCAATGACATTTCGCCGTCGAATTTGCTGAACCGCTTCACGCTGTTCGGGGTTGCGATAATCATACCAGGGACGATGTCGTGCGTGGTTGCGTCGCGGAAGA
>JAEERM010000087.1 GCA_016285835.1 Fibrobacter sp. | reverse complement strand
GCGAACAGGGTTACAAGGATGCCGAACGCATGGCGACCCTCACCGAAGAAGCCTTGAATCTCGCCCCGAAGAGCGTGCTCGTTTGCAGCACCGGCGTGATTGGTCACCTGATGCCGATGGACAAGATCGAAGCGGGTATTCCGAAACTCGTAGAAAAGCTTCACGCCGACGCTTCCGAAGAATTCGGCCGTGCCATCCTCACGACGGACTTGGCACTTAAGAGCCATGCCGTGGAAATCCACACCGAGAAAGGCGTGGTGACGATTGGCGGCGCCTGCAAGGGCTCGGGCATGATTCACCCGAACATGGCGACGATGCTTGCCTTCATTACGACTGACATTTCTCTCCCCATCGACTTTTTTGCGGAGTTCCGTGCCGACATCGCCGACTCCTTCAACGCGATTACCGTCGACGGCGACACCAGCACCAACGACACCTGCATCCTGCTTGCGAACGGCATGAGCGGACTCCGCTACGAAGACCTGAGCCTCTCCGAACAGGGCGAATTCCGTGCAGCACTCATGCTCATCATGCAGAGCCTCGCGAAGGATATCGTGCGCGACGGTGAAGGTGCTACCAAGCTTATCGAACTGCGCATCGAGAAGGCCGAAAGCCACGAAGAAGCGCTCCGCATGGCCCGCTTTATCGGTACGTCCAACCTTGCGAAGTGCGCCATGTTCGGCGAAGACCCGAACTGGGGCCGTATTCTCAGCAGTGCCGGTTCCAGTGGCTGCAACATGGTGGCCGAACATACCGACTTGTACTTTGGCGACGTGAAGGTTTTGGAAGGAGGCCGTCCCATCCAGCTTGACGAAGCCCAGATGGCAGCCTTGCATGCCGTGGTCCGCCAGCGTGAGTACAAAGTAACGCTCGTGCTCAACATCGGCCAGGCATCTGCAAGCGCATTTACCTGCGACCTGAGCTACGGCTACGTGAAGATCAACGCGGAATATACGACGTAATAGGTGTGAGTTCGGCGCCCTGAAGGGCGCCTTTGAGGCATGAGGTCGGGCCTTGCGGCCCTTTGAGGTCGCTTCGCTCTGAGTAAAAATAAGGCCCTCGGTTTATATACCGGGGGCTTTGTTGGTTTTATCAAATAAAAGTTAGTCTTTCAGGCAGCGGAGACTGGCACCGAATTCGGGATTGAACTTCTCGAACTTGGCGGTGTTCTTGTTCGTGATGAACGTGAGGACTTCGCCTTCGCTTGTCCAGAAGTAAGCCTTCTGTCCGGCTTCTTCGAGCTTGCGTTCCTTGAGCGGCACATCGCTCTTGGCGAAATGCGCACCGCCGGCCTTGGCGCCAAACCCGAATTCATCCTTGCCGTTGCCGCGTTCGGCGGTTCCCTTGATGGGGTCCCAGCCGTAGCCGGCTTTCAACTTCATGCCGGGTTCCTTGCCCGCGAAGTCGAGCAATACCTGCCATTCTTCCTTGCTCGGCATGTGGAATCCGTCGGGGCATGCCTTCTGGGCGTTTTCGAAGTCGTAGAGACGGCCCCAGTGGTTGCACTGGTAGCAGAGCGATCCGCTTGCTGTCGCGTAGTTGATATTTTCGGCAGTCCAGAGCTGCGTGCCGATGCGCACCCATTCGTAGGCGTAGCCGTCGCGCGGGTCCTTGTAGCTGCCGCTGGTGGCGGGTTCGCCGTTTTCGTCCAGGTACTTGCCGAATTCTACTTGCTTATTTTGCTTGTAGAGGGCGCTGGAGGCGAGTTTGCCATTTTTGTGGTAACGGTTGACTGTGCCTTCGATATAGCCGTTCTCGTAGGGGAATTCTGCTTGCAGCGTGCCATCTTCGTAATATTCCTTTGTCAATCCCTGGCGACGGTCTGCTTCGTAGTTCGTTTCGCGTTTGAGAATGCCACTTTCGTAGTATTCCTTTTCGACTCCCTGCTTTTTGTCTTTGACATACGTGGTCTCGAAGCGGACGGCCCCGCTCGGGAACTTTTCGACGCGGACTTCTTCGCAACCGGTCAGCACGAGGGCTGCAGTGATTGCCAAGAGAGGGTAAACGAACTTGTTTTTCATAAGCAACTCCTTTGGGCCGAGGCTATTTTATAGGTGGCCTTATATGAAATCTAGTTTAAAAATTCGTTTTCGTCGTAAATTTGTCTGTTTTGTACAAATTTTAATCGCTTGTTCTTGGACTGGCCGTCAGATTTCGATTCTGCCGGATGCCGCGAGCAACCCGATGAGGTACAGCATGCCGTCGTAGTACCGCCAGAAGCGGATGGGCACGGCTAGGTTCGCAAGGTCGGCCACGAAGGGCTCGACAAGCGGGCTCCCGACCGGCAATACCTGTGCGCTCGCCGCATTCATGGCGATGAGGCCCGGAGTCGCGTTGCGGCCTTGGCGCGGGTACGGGGAACCGTCGACGGCGTAGTCCGAGAGGTAAGGCCTGCGGTCGTTGAAGTAATGCAGCTGGCGGGTGCAGATTTCGCGTTCGGCCTCGTCCGTGTGGAACAGGGCGTAATCGAGGCTCAGGTTGAGCGCTACGCGCCATGCGTCGCCGCTAAAGTTGTCGCTCTCGGGGAACCAGGGCATGGCCTTGGGCGTGCCGTCGTATTCGGAGTAGTCCGGGAAGAGCGCCGTAATGGGGTGGGCCGCCTTTTTCAGGTATTCAAGGCTGCATGCTGCGACATCGAGCCAGGTGTTGTCACCGGTTGCTTCTGCGAAGGCGCGGTAGAAGGCAAGCGTATGGTAGCTCGGGTCGGTGAAGTCGTTGCCGAGGACCGGGGAGAACTTGACCAGTTTCCGTTCGGGGTCGATCATCGGGCCCACGAGTTCGTTGACCGGCTTGTACTTGATGTCGTTGATGAGCTTGAGGGCGTCGTCGAAATAGTCGGGGCGGTTGAACCGCTTTGCCGCGATGAGGAGCGCCATGGCGAAGTATTCCTCGCCGTCCGGTGCGGCACCCGGGTCCATCATGGTAAATTCGGTGGTGGAAACTTGCCAGGAGAAGTAGCCCTTGTGCGGGCCATCGGAGTTGTACAGGTACCTGCGAGAGAAGTTCCAAAGTTTCTGGAACATTTCGGGGTGGTCTGTCAAAGCCGTTATGAACATCCCGTAGCTCATGCCCTCGGACCGGATATCGTCGTGACCAATGTCGATAATGTACGACATGTCGTTGGAGGCGTCGAAACAGACTCGCTCGTCGACGGGGTCGCCTTCAAAAAGTTGACGATAAGCATTGTGAATGAGCTGGTCACCAAAGTTTGGACCATAGCCCGATTCAATAAAAAGGTCGCGGGGTTTAAAACGTTGTTGCATAGTGTGAATATATATATTCAATGGGTGCGGGAACGCGTGTAAGGTAAAAAGACGTTTAATAATACCCCGTGTAATAAAAAAATATACGAAGAACGGGCAAAAAAGGGCGCAAATGCAAAAGACCGGCGATTGTGCCGGTCTCTTGAGTGGAGATAGTGGGAGTCGAACCCATGACCTACAGATTGCGAACCTGTCGCTCTACCAACTGAGCTATATCCCCATTGAGCGAAGCAAATATACGAAATTCGCCTCGTTCCGTCAAGCGAAATTCTCCTAAAAGGGAAATCCCGCCATTTCGTTATGGCGGGATTCAGGATGGAAAAGATGATATGGGTTACTTGCCATATTCCAAGAGAGCGTCCTTCAAATGAAGGATGCTCTCTTGAGAAAATCATCAAAAATGTGTCTTTCCGTATTAGAAAAGCGGATCGATGTATGATTTAACGACATCGCGAGCGGTATCACCTACAAGATTGTAGGCGGAGGAGGCTATGAGAGTGTCATTTTGGAATACCATCATGTGCTTGGCTACTGAAGCGAGCCCATTTGCGTTAGTTCTCCACTGGGCATCATCGCCATCACCGTTGTTTATGTGATCTGTTGAAAAGCCTTCAAAGTCACTTTGGAATGTGGCGTTGCAAGAAACAATGTCGTATTGACGTGTCTGGTAATTGAATGTGCGGTATCCGCAGTCCCTGACCATTCTTCCGACAACGCGAACGTAATTAGCGAGGACGGGGTAGTATATCATGTGGCCCATGTAGCTTACATAGTGAAGAGCCCATGTTTCGTGGAATGCTGTTCGCCATTTGTAAGTGTTGGGGTTGCTTTCGTCAATAATACGAGTGCGTCCAACAAGGCGGCTCAGCGCCTTTGTATAAAAGACAACGGAATCAATGTCGTTGTCGTTGGAGACGAATTTTCTTGCGAGGTTTTTTGAATCGCCCGCATAGATACAGTCATTGAACAACTTTTCGTCATCGAGGAATACTTCGCCGGATTCGCTCACGACTTTGTCGTAATCTGCGTTGATGGCGAGAAGTTCCGTTGTGCAAACGTAATCAGCGGGTCTTGGGACGGACTTATCGTAATTGGCGTCTTCGTTGAGCCTCTTAATGTAGGATTCCTCCAATTCGGAGTAGGCGTTGATATCTTTGACCACCAAGGTTTTTCGGTCAAGATTTTGCGGGACGGTCTCCTTTGTGGTCGGATCAATGGTGAGGCGCTGGCCGTCATCGCTGAAAAGGAATATCGGATATTCAAGGCCGGTACTTGTATTTGTTGATGCGGCCTGATTGTCAATGGATTGGAGTGTGGATTCGTTGCTGCAAGCGGCAAATAGCGCTGCAGTACCGAGGATAGAAATAAGGTGCTTGTTCATTAGAACTCCTTTGTATGTTTGGTTTTGTTTGCTTCTTGCAAACTTGTAAAAAAAATAAATTCAGGTGTTAAAAAAAGTGAGTTTGTTGTTAAGAAAAAAGTAATTTATTTGCTACATTAAACATATTTTGTATTGAATAATATACTTTAAATAGTATAATTTGTTGTAAATTTGTGTAAATTTTTGGTAAATTTGTTCTTTATTTTGTGATTTGTTTGCTGTTGTGTGATATTCTACTTGAATTGTGTTGCGTTGGATGACTTGATGTACTACAAGGAATCTTTTTTGTGATACGTTGAATGCTTTATGCGGGCTTTTTGCGGATGTTTTGTTGAAACTTGCTCAAATGTTTACTATTTTTGAAGCATGACCAAGTCTATCGAGATACGCGATGCGCACGAGCATAACCTACGCCATGTGAACCTTTCCATTCCCCGCGATTCCATCGTGGTGGTGACCGGCGTCTCCGGTTCGGGCAAGTCGAGTCTCGCGTTCGATACGGTGTTCCAGGAAGGCCAGAGGCGCTTTGTGGAGTCGCTCTCGGCGTACGCGCGCCAGTTCATTGGCCGCATGAAGCACCCCGAGGTGGAGAGCGTGCGCGGCATTTCGCCGACGATTTCGATTGACCAGAAGACGGTGAACCGTAACCCGCGCTCGACAGTGGGTACGGTGGTGGAGATTCTGGACCATTACCGTTTGCTTTTTGCTCGTTTGGGTGTGCCGCACTGCCCCGATTGCGGACGCGTAATCCAGGCGCAGACGGTGGACCAGATTGTCGATAACTTGTATGTAAGCGACGAGGGCAAGCAGATTACGGTGATGGCCCCGATTGTGCAGGAGCGCAAGGGCGAATACCGCAAGGAACTGGCCGAACTCAAGGAAAACGGATTTGTGCGTGCCCGCGTGGACGGGACGATTTACCGCCTGGAAGATGTTCCCGCGCTGGTGCGTTACGAAAAGCATACCATCGAGGCTGTGATAGACCGCTTGTCGCTTGAACGCAAGAACATGAGCCGCCTGCGCGAAGCGTTGGAAGGAGCGTTGAAGCTGACCGACGGGAAGTTGGTGAGCTTCTTGTTGGTTACGGGTGAGGGTAAGGAAGAATACCGCTTGCAGGGTACGTTGCTCGCATGCCCCAAGTGCGGCATCTCCATCCCGGAACTGGAACCGCGATTCTTCAGCTTTAACGACCCGAAGGGCCGTTGCCCTGCCTGTAAGGGCATGGGCGAAAGCTACAAGTTCGATTTGGACTTGATTATCCCGGACAAGACGAAGTCTATCAAGGAAGGCTGCATCGCGACCATCAAGAAGGACGATGGAACGCTGATTTTCAGCGACTTCGGGCGCCGCAACTTGAGGAACATCGCGAACGAGATGCATTTTTCGCTCGATACGCCGTGGAACAAGCTCAAGAAGGCACAGCAGGATGCCGTACTGTACGGCACGCCGAGCGAATCGGAACGTGGGATTATCCCGATTATGCAGGAACTATGGGACATGTGGCATATTTACCACTTCCGCAAGTACATGCAGATTGGCGTTTGCCCCGAATGCCACGGCACGCGCATCAACCGCACGGCGAACGCGGTCACGTTCCACGGCCATAATCTGACCGAGATGACGGAATGGTCTGTTGAGAAATCGGTGGAATTTTTCAATAAGCTCGACTTGTCCGAGAAGGAAAAGCGAATCGGCAAGGAGATTTTGAAAGAGATTCGCGGGCGACTTTCTTTCTTGAATGCGGTGGGGCTTGGCTACCTGAATATCAACCGCAAGGCGTCCACCTTGAGCGGCGGCGAGGCACAGCGAATCAGGCTTGCAAGTGCCGTGGGTGCGGGCTTGCAGGGCGTGCTTTATGTGCTTGATGAGCCGAGCATCGGGCTCCACCCCCGCGATAACGATAAGTTGCTCGGGATGCTCGAACATTTGCGTGCGCAGGGCAACTCCCTGATTATCGTGGAACACGACGAAGACACAATGCGCCATGCGGACTGCGTGATTGACGTGGGGCCGGGTGCCGGCGTGGAAGGCGGTCGCGTGATTGCGGCAGGGACTGTCGAGGAGCTTGAGAAGAACAAGGCTTCGCTGACGGGCGCTTATTTGAGCGGCCGAAAGGCTATCGAGATTCCCGAGAAGCGAAAGAAGATTGACAAGAATACCCCGAAACTCAAGATTTGCGGTGCGGCCGAAAACAACCTGAAAAACATTGATGTGGAAATCCCGCTCGATGGCGCGTTGACTGTGGTGACGGGCGTTTCTGGCTCCGGCAAGAGTACGCTCATCAACCAGATTCTGCGTCGAGAACTGGCCCGCGTGTTCTACAATTCCGAAGAGCCGGTCGGCAAGTTTGATCATTTGGAAGGCCTCGAAAACATCGATAAGGTAATTGAAATTGACCAGACGCCGATTGGCCGCACACCGCGAAGCAATCCGGCGACGTACACCAAGATTTGGGACGATGTGCGTGACCTTTTCGCGAGCATGGAAGAAAGCAAGATTCGCGGTTACAGCAAGAGCCGTTTCAGCTTCAACGTGAAGGGCGGCCGCTGCGATGCCTGCGAAGGCGCTGGCGTGAAAATCGTTGACATGCACATTTTGCCGAGCGTGCAGGTGACTTGCGAAGTGTGCGGCGGCAAGCGCTTTAACGATGCGACGCGTGAAGTTTATTTCAAGGGCAAGAACGTCTCCGAAATTCTCGACATGAGCATCGCCGATGCGGCGGAATTCTTCAAGGACATCCCGAAGATTGCAGAGCCGCTGAACTTGCTTGTGGAAGTGGGCCTCGGCTACCTCACTCTGGGCCAACCTTCGACGACATTGAGCGGCGGTGAAGCGCAGAGAATTAAGATTGCTTCTGAGTTGCGCCGCCCGGGTACCGGCAAGACGCTTTACCTGCTCGACGAGCCGACGACGGGCTTGCACTTTGAAGATATCCGCAAGCTCATGGATTGCCTGAATCGCCTGCGTAGTCTCGGCAACAGCGTCGTGATTATCGAACACAACTTGGACGTGATCAAGTGCGCTGACTGGATTATCGATTTGGGCCCGGATGCGGGCGTTCACGGTGGTCGCGTGATTGCGACGGGAACGCCCGAACAGATTGCGAAGAGCAAGAAATCCGAGACGGGCCGCTACCTCGCGCCGGTGCTTGCGAAAAAGCACGGCGAAAACCGTCATTTTGACCGCACGCTCAAGGGTGGCGAAGACTTGTCGCTCGATATCGAGGTGCATGGCGCCCGCAAGCATAACCTCAAGAACATCGACGTGACGATTCCGCGCCACAAGCTCACAGTGGTCACGGGTGTTTCGGGTTCCGGCAAGTCGAGCCTTGCGTTCCATACGCTCTTTAGCGAAGGCCAGCGCCGCTTTGTCGAGACGTTGAGCACTTATGCCCGCCGCTTCCTCGGTCGCCCCGACCACGGGAGCATTGATTCCATTTCGGGCCTCGCGCCGGCGATTGCGATTGACCAGAAGAGTGCGAGCAAGAGCCCGCGCAGTACGGTGGCGACCCTCACCGAAATTTATGACTACTTCCGCATTTTCTGGGCGAGGGTCGGCACCCCGCATTGCTTGAAATGCGGGAAGCCTGTGTCTTCGTACAGCGCGGGCGACCTGATGCAATATGCCTTCGACCGCGACTTGAACAAGAAAGTCACGGTGCTTGCCCCGTTTGAAATCAAGGACGTGCTGAAACTTTCCAAGATTCTCACGGAAAAGGGCTACCGCAAGGTTTACCTCGGCAATAAGCTGGTGGAACTGCCGCTGCCGAAAATCCCGACCCGCGAAAAGCAGTTATTCGCTGTGGTCGATACGGTCGTGGTCAAGGAAGAAAACCGCGCCCGCCTGGTAGAAGCCTTTGAACGCGGCTACCGCGACGGTAACGGAATTCTGTATGTGGAAGACGAGAAGGGCGGTCGCTTGGCCTGCTCCGAAAAGCCGGGTTGCCCCGAATGCGGCTGGTACATGGATTCGGCACTGAACCCGAAACATTTCAGTTTCAACACGCACTGGGGCGCTTGCGAAACCTGTCTTGGTCTCGGCCATGATTACGATGGCCATGTCTGCCCGGACTGTCACGGCGAGCGCCTCAAGCCAGAATACCTCGCGGTGCGCATCGGCGGCAAGAACATCATGGACGTGAACCACATGAGCATCGCACAGGCTTACGAATGGTTCAGCAACGAGAATTTCAAGCGTGACAACTTCAAGGGCGACAAGAACGCCGATGGCAAGATGACGGTCGCCGAGCCACTGCTCCGAGAGATTGTGGGTCGCTTGAACTTCCTCAAGAGTGTGGGCCTTGGCTACATTGGCCTCGACCGCGCGGGCGACACGCTCAGCGGTGGCGAATCGCAGCGCATTCGCTTGGCAAGCCAGATTGGTAGCGGGCTCGAGGGCGTACTTTATGTGCTGGACGAACCGACGGTTGGCTTGCACGAAAGCGATACCGCGATGCTCTTGGATACGCTTTACCGCCTGCGCGACCTCGGCAATACGCTCGTGGTCGTGGAACACGACATGAAGATGATGCAGGCCGCCGACCACATTATCGATATGGGCCCGGCGGCGGGTGAGTTCGGTGGCGAGGTCGTCGCCGAGGGTTCTCCCGCACAGCTTTCCAAACCTTACGCCTTACAGCAGTTCCCGCGCAGCGAGACGGTCAAGTACCTCACGCACACCATCCCGATGGCGAACGAGATTGCCGCAAGGCCCATCACGGATTCTACGGAGTTCTACGAGTTCGAAAAGCTCAAGCACAATAACTTGAAGAATTTATCTGTAAAGTTCCCGAAGGGCGCGATTAGCGTAGTCTGCGGTGTGTCGGGCTCGGGCAAGAGTTCCATGGTCATGGACGAAATCTTCCCGCGCCTCAAGAAGAAGTTTCAGGCCCGTGGCCGCAAGAAGCAAAGCGGTGAAGTGTTGCTGGTGGACCAGAGCCCGATTTCGGGTACGCCTCGCAGCACGCCCGCGAGTTTCACGGGCGTACTTGACGACATCCGTAGGCTGTTCGCCAAGTTGCCGCAGGCCAAGTTGAAGGGCTTCGATTACGGGCGGTTCAGTTACAACTTGGCCCGCGGCCGCTGCGAGGCCTGCGAGGGCCGCGGTGCCGTTGCCATCGAGATGCACTTCCTCTCCGACGTGTGGGAAGTCTGTGACGTCTGTGGCGGCAAGCGCTACAACCAGGAAACCCTCACCGTCACGTTCAAGGGCAAGAACATCGCCGACGTGCTCGACATGCGCGTGGCCGAAGCCTGTGAGTTCTTCAAGGACCAGCCGAAAATTTTGCCGAAACTGGAATGCCTGCGCGACGTGGGCCTCCCGTATGTAAAGCTTGGCCAGTCCGTCACCACGCTTAGTGGCGGCGAATCCCAGCGCCTCAAGCTGGCAGCGGAACTTGCCCGCAAGCCCGCCCAAGAGATGGTCTACCTGCTCGACGAACCGACTACAGGGCTCCACCTCAAGGATATCCAGATTCTCTGGAACATGTTGCGCAAGCTTTCGGCCCGTGGCGATACCGTTATCGTCATCGAACACCATCTCGATATCATCCGCCTGGCCGACTGGAGGGTGGAATTGGGGCCCGTGGGCGGCGAAAAAGGCGGATATTTGCTCAATATGGGGGCAAATGGGACTGTCCTGTAACTTTCATGTAAGCAAAAATATATCTTTAGTCCGTAAGACCACAAAGGAGTTTTTATGCGCTTCCTTCATTTGTTTGCGTTGCTTTTAGTTGTGCCGGCATGTCTTTTTGCTGCTGGCGATAACAACTATAAGATTACTTTGGACAAGTTCAAGGTTGGCGCCAAGATGGAACCGACGGCGGGCCAGATTATCGAGCTGGAGAAAAATGCTCTTTCTATCCAGCCGGGATTCCCGCTCAAGGAAAATGCCATGTACCTCCGCCAGAAGAAGGGCGCAAAGGAATACAAGTGGTTTGTCGGAACAATAAATCCTGAAAATTTTAAGGAAGTCCATGCGTTCAATCTTTCGGAAAATCGGTTGAAAGTGGGCGAAGTGGTCTTGATGCGTTTTTACGCTACCACGAATTCCAAGGCGTTCCAAGACGAAACGGATGTCTATTTTGACAAGGAATACATTTATTCTACCCGCCTGCCTAAGTTGTACTTTTATAAGAACGGCCGCTGGCAGATGTTGAAGAAAAACGATACGCCATCTATCATTGAATTTAACTGGGGTGATGGAAAGACGGAAATTGCATCCGAGGACATTTCTGTCAAGAAGGGCATGCGCTATGTGCATCCCGTCGATCCTGGGCTCTATACCTTTATCTACATGAAGAATGACTGCATGCCTTATGCAGAAATGGTATCGGTCAAGCCAGCCTCTGTCCACGTTATTGCACCGAAACTTGTTCCCGCTACGGTTTCGGGGAACGCCGCCCCCAAGTTGACTGTGAACAAACAGATGTTGGACGCTGCGGCAAACTTGCAGGAAACGGAGGAATTGTACGACCGCTTTACGGCCGAAACTCAGGGCACAGAAAAATCGGCGGATTCCTCTGCGTTCTACAAAAATTATCCGAAGCAGATGAGCGCCTCTGCGTTCATGACATCGCCGTCTTCCATGGAATATCGCAACTACGTTGCTCGCTACACGTCGAAGCGCAACGAATCGTACGCCATGTGGAAGAAGGGGCAGAATGCAGAAGTTGTTGCGCTTGAAGCGGCCTTCAAGCACAAGTTCGACAGTTTGCAGGCGTTGCCCAGCCGCATGTATGTGTGGCCGAATACCGTGAACCCGGTTTATCCGATTGCCATCCCGGAATATTCTGCGGAATTGAGCCCTGCTGCGGTTCAGACTCCCGATCCGACGAATCCGCCCGCTCCGCTTCAGGAGGCTCAGGCTCCGGTAGCACCGCAAGAAGCTGAACCTGTAGCCCAGCCTGCAACTCCTCAGGTCCCGGCAGAAAAGATTGAGCTTGTCATTGGTCACCCTGGCGACCGCTACGATTTCCGGTGGACCGGCAAAGCTCAGGGAATCGATACTGAAAACTTGATTGCCCTTATTCGGAATGGTAAGGTGAACATGATTGTCACACTCCAGAACGACAAGCCTGTCTGGATATACCAGAACGATAAAGTTTCTAGCCGCCACCATTACCGCTATGTGAAAATGGAATTCGAGTTCAACGGGCAGATTTACCCGAGCGAAGGGGACTTCATTTTGCCGACCTATATTTTGCGCCAGCCAGAAGTTCAGGATTGGCTGCATCCGAAGCCTGTCGAGTCTTCTTCGTCGGCACAGCCGGTTTCCTCCTCTTCTTCTGTTCCCGAGTTAATCGTTATCCCGCCGTCTTCTTCTTCCGAAGATTCTCGCGTTATCCATGATGCATTCCGCGGTGATGTCGTGATGGTCGATTCCGGTTCGTTCCGTTACAAGGGCCGCGTGGTGGGCATGTCTCCGTTTGCAATTCACGTGACAGAAGTGACGCAGAAATTCTTTGCCACGACGATGGCCCGTCGCGATTCTGCTCAACGTGTCGAAGACCGCTCCAAGTTCAAGGGCGACGAAAAGCCTGTACACAATGTGACGTGGACGGTTGCGAAGGAATTCTGTGAACAGTTGGGTGGTGACCTGCCTAGCGAAGCCCAGTGGGAATTTGCTGGCCGCGCCGACAACAACGAAGGGGCGCTCTGGGTCTTGGACGATGTCCCCGATCCTAGTAACTATGCGGTTTACAGGGACAATTCCTACAAGCTCGGCAAGGAATCCGAAGCCTATGGCCCGCAGCCTGTGGGCAAGAGAAAACCGAACGCCTGGGGTATTTACGACATGTCGGGTAACGTGGCCGAATGGACGCGTGACAAGCATTTCCCGATTGCGTTCTGGATGGAAAAATCCAACCCGAGCGGTTCCATGTTCGGGTACCTGAAAGTGTTCAAGGGCGGTTCCTGGAAGGATAGCGAAAAAGACATAAACCTCGTTGAATCTGATGACGAAGATCCGCGCTACTGGTCCGATAGAATCGGGTTCCGCTGCGTGTTCCCCCAAGATGTAATCAAGAAAAAGAATGGAAAATAAAGTGGAAAAAAAACAAACCGAAAATTCCCTCAAGGATTCGAAGGAATTCAAGTTTTTCAAGAAGTTAGCGGCAGTCCCTTATTTGCTCGTGTTGCTTGCGTTGTTGATGCCGCTCGCGAATGTGTCGTGCTCTTTGGATGAGGCGAAAACAAAACCGATTCTGGAGGCAAGCGTTTACGAACTTGCGACAGGGATAGATTTGGACAAGGCTCTTGCTCCCGATGCTTCCAAGCAACTGCACAACATGATTGACAAGAACGAGGCAACGCAGAAAAAGCTTACTGCGGTGATGCCAAATTTCCCGAAGATGGAACCGATGACGTACCTATGGGGAATTGCGATTGCGGTGCTGCTTGCTGCGGCGTTCGCCTTTATCTCGCCGCTCGGTTCCCTGACGATGGGCATGCTGGCCATGTTCTCGCTGTGGGCCATGCTGATGCAACTAGGAGGGCTGTGCTCGTCTTTGGGAATCCCGATGCTGAAGGTGGATCCCGGAGTCGGCATCTATGCTGCGAGTGCATTAATCCTGATAGGTTCTGCGATGAACCTTGCCGTGATTATACGCCCGATTGTCGAGGAAGTCAAAGCAAGACGGAAGAAGTGATAAGGCACGAGGTTCGAGGCTCGAGTCCCTGAAGTTAAATTGATAATGCCGAAATTACAAAATTATAAGGATTCAATCCGTTGTGTGATGGATTGAATCCTGTCTTTTTTACAAATTAACAATACAGAAGTTACAAGCCCGAGCCCCGAACCTCGCGCCTCGTGCCCGGAGCCTCAAATAGTGGTTAGTACTCGCTTACAATACAATCCTAACCACCAACCACTAATCACCAACCACTAATCACTAATCACTAACTACACATTGAACAAGAAGTACATGATGTCGCCATCTTGTACCAGGTAGTCCTTGCCTTCGGTGCGGACAAGGCCTGCTTCCTTGGCGGCGTTCCAGCTGCCGTGCTTGAGGAAGTCTGCGTAGCTCAGCGTTTCGGCGCGGATGAACCCGCGTTCGAAGTCGGTGTGGATGACGCCTGCGCACTGCGGAGCCTTGTAGCCTGCATGGAACGTCCAGGCGCGGCATTCCTTTTCGCCGGCGGTGAAGAACGTGCGGAGACCCAAGATTTCGTAGCCCTTGCGCACGACGGCATCGAGGCCCGACTCCTTCATGCCGAGTTCTTTCAAGAATTCAGCCTTGTCGGCGGGTTCCATGGCAGAGAGTTCTTCTTCGATCTTTCCGCTGATGACGATGACTTCGTGGCCGTTCTTGGAGGCGTATTCCTTGAGCTGGTCCACATAGGCGTTGCCCGTGAGGATGTCGTCTTCCTTGACGTTTGCGCAATAGAACAGCGGCTTGGCGGTGAGGAGCGCAAGGTCCTTGACAACGCCGATCATTTCGTCGCTGTCGTTCATGACGGTGCGTGCGGAGCGGCCTTCTTCGAGAGTCTTCTTCAAGAGTTCGCAGGCGGCGAGGCGAGCCTTCGCTTCGGCGTTGCCGGTGCGGGCACCCTTGGCTTCGGTGACGAGGCGTTTCTCGACGGAGTCGAGGTCTTTGAGGATGAGTTCCGTTTCGATGACTTCTACGTCGCGGACCGGGTCCACGGAACCGCTCACGTGTACGATGTTCTCGTCGTCGAAGCAGCGGATGACTTCCATGATGGCTTCGCATTCGCGGATGTGGGTGAGGAACTGGTTGCCGAGGCCTTCGCCCTGGGCTGCACCTTTCACGAGGCCTGCGATGTCCACGAATTCGGTGACGGCGGGGACGATGGACTTGGGATTGTAGACCTTCACGAGTTCGTCGAGACGGTTGTCCGGGACGCTCACCATGCCCACGTTGGGCTCGATGGTGCAGAAGGGATAGTTCGCGGCTTCGGCGCCGGCGTTGGTGATAGCGTTAAAGATGGTGGACTTGCCTACGTTCGGGAGGCCTACGATACCGCATTTGAAACCCATGATCGACTCCGATTTTCTAGCCTTACGGCTTCTGATTTATTTCGAGGCAAAGATAGTTTTTTTTTCGGAGCAGGTACTTTGCCATGTTTTATTCTTTTACACAATTTGAATCATGCGGGAGGGGCCCCAGCTCAGAGTTGCGAAGGCCGCACGGGCCCCTCCCTGCACCCTCCCCATCCTGGCGCAAGCGCCAACCTTACGGTTCGGCCATAGCCATACAAGTATGGCTGCGGCTTTCACCTTGATAGGTTGTGGCCGACGCTTCTATTCTCTCGACGGAGAATAATATGCCTTTGGTATTGATTGACGATCTCGCTTTGTGTAAAAAAAGAGGTAATTGGAGTATAAAGAGGTATATGGATTTTTTTCTGTGGGAAATGATGGAGAAAATTTTTTAGGGGTGTGGTTAGGGGGTAAATTTGGCTTTTTTGCGATATTTTGCGGGAATGTAACTTTTTGTTATCGCTTTTAGCGTAAAAACGGGCATTGACGATTTTTTGACATTTTGTCAATAAACGAAATTTGCGGTTTTAACCCTATTCTATGGGGATTAGATAATTTATAGCTAGTCCCAGACTACACGGGAATGTGGCTTCTGGGGGTTGGTTTGCAGTGTTGGTTTGGAGTTCTTTTTTTTAGGAGGACCGTTTATGCGTAATGCCGTTCTAGGTGTTATTGTTCTAGGTTTATGCGGCTATGCATTTTCCGAAATCCCTCTCAATTTCAATACCGAGAACCGTGGCAAAGATTTAGGTGCCAAGGCCGGTGAGCTCAAGGAAAACAAAAAATTGCCCAACCCGTTTGAATTCAATGACGGGTCCAAGGTCGCAACTTTCGACGACTGGAGCAAGCGCCGTAACGAGATCAAGGCCGATATCGAGAAGTACGAGATAGGCGAGAAGCCGATTCCTTCTGATGTTACGGCAACGTATAGCGGTGGCACCCTCACGGTGACAGTCAAGGAAGGTGGCAAGACCGCGACGATAACTTCTAAGTTCAGTATTCCTTCTGGAGAGGGCCCGCACCCGATTATCATTGGTATGAATAGCGGTACGGGCTCGCTTTCCTCTAGCATTTTTAGTGGCTTTGTGCAGGTGCCCTTCAGCCACGACCAGGTGGCCAAATATTCCATGAACGGCCAGAAGGACACGGGCGTAGGTTTCTACAAGTTCTACGGTGACAAAAATTCCAATGGTGACTATTCTGCATGGTCTTGGGGCGTGAGCCGCTTGATTG
>JAEERM010000086.1 GCA_016285835.1 Fibrobacter sp. | reverse complement strand
TGAAAGCCAAGGGCCCCGAAGGCAACATCGACTTCAACTTCGACTGCCCCACGCACGCCGAAGCCGTCGCCGAAGTCCAGAAGTTCCTCGCCGAACAGAAGCTCATCGACACGATCGAAGCCATCGGCCACCGCGTGGTGCATGGCGGCAAGTACATCAAGAGCGAGAAGGTTTCGCAGGAAGTCATCGACTACATCAGGAGCATCACGCTGTTCGCCCCGCTGCACGAACCTGCACATGCGACCGGCATGGAATGCGCGACCAAGTTCTTCCCGACGCTCCCGCAAGTGGCCGTGTTCGACACCGCCTTCCACCAGACGATGCCGCGCAAGGCCTTCCTCTACGGCATCCCGTACAAGTTCTACGAAGACGACGCCATCCGCCGTTACGGTTTCCACGGCACCAGCCACCGCTTCGTGACCGCCGAAGCCGCAAGCATCCTCGGCAAGAAGCCGGAAGACTGCTGCTTCATCACGGCCCACCTCGGTAACGGCTCCAGTTGCTCCGCGATTCTCAACGGCAAGTGCGCCGACACCACCATGGGCTTCACCCCGCTCGACGGCCTTATCATGGGTACCCGCTCCGGTAGCCTCGACCCGGCCATCCTCTTCTTCATCAGCAAGAAGTACGGCTACGACATCGACCGCCTCGACAAGCTTGTGAACAAGGAATCGGGCCTGCTCGGCCTCTCCGGCCTTTCTAACGATATGCGCACCCTGACGCAGGCCGCAAGCGAAGGCCACCTCGGCGCACAGATTGCCCTTGAAACCTTCTGCTACAAGCTGACCCGTGAAATCGGCGGCATCGCCATGGCGCTTCCGCGCATCGACGCCCTGGTGTTCACCGGCGGTATCGGCGAGAACAGCCGCGTGGTCCGCAAGACCGTGATGGAAAACCTCGCCCTGCTCGGCTACCAGATTGACGACGCCCGCAACGAGGACAACGGCAAGAACTCCGGCCACATCATCAGCAAGGACGGCACGCCGACCGCGATGGTCGTCGCCACCAACGAAGAACTGCTGATTGCGCTCGACACCGAAGCATTGGTAAAGTAGGTGTGAGGTCGGATGCCTGCGGCATCCTTTGAGGTATGAGGTCGCTCCACCTTACAGGTGTCGCTTTGAGGTTTCCGCTCAAAACAGATGATATAAAAGAGGCTCCGCTTTAGCGGAGCCTTCTTTCGTCTTTCGTCTATAGCCGCGCAGCGGCGTCCTTTCGTCTATTTAATCGTCCAGGTCTGCTTGTTGACCATCAGCACCTTGCGGCCCTGTACCTGTGCAGCAGCATTACGTACGTCGGCTTCGGAAACTGGGAGTTTAGCCTTCCACATTACATGGCCCTGCATATCGAAGATTGCGGCAGAACCATAACCAGCGGTAATTGCCCCCTGCCAGTTCATCTTGCGCACAGCAACCCTATTAAGGCCATCCGACTCTTTATCCGTCGTAAAGGTGAACGTCATCGATACTTTCGCTTCCGAATCCTTGACATCAACCGTGACTACATAGTCCTGATGAGAAATAAGCCTAGTATTCGGTTTGACCTTCAATACACTCCCATCAAGTTTCACATCCAAGGATTGAGATAATGGGGAAGAACTCTTGGCGATAGAATACTTTAACTTGGAATCATCAACATCAATAATAAGGGTATCCAAGTCAATTTTCATTTCCCAACCGCTAGTGGTAACTCTATACCGGATATTATTAGAAGAAACCGGAGTAGGAACGTCGTTTACAGGTTTGATGTACACAGGTATAGTCAACTTCGTCTCTGCACCAAGACTATCCTTAGCGATGAACGTAATTTCAGATTCACCACAAGAATCTGGAGCCAACGAAACTCCAATAGAAGCCTTGTTTACAGAAACTTTAAGCTTGCCATCCTCATTGACAGCATCAAACGTTATCGGATCGCCATCCGGATCTTCAAACCAAGAATTCAGAGTTTTCAAAGTGAACGCTTTTGCAGAAGAAATCTTGTCTTCTTCTAGAGCGGAGAATACAGTCTCCAAAGAATCTGCAATCCCCTCACGAACGACGGGCGGCATATTCTTGGCGGCAACATTGATAGTCACTGTCGCCGGTTCGGACTCCACACCATCTGCGTTGATGCAGATGTAAGTGAAAGTGACCTTGCCTCTGAAAGTATCATCCGCTTCGTACTTGAAGGAACCGTCTTCGCTCAAAGTCAACTTACCATGTTCCGGTTTCGTCTTAATCTTAGCCGTCAGTTCGGCATCGGGATCATCCGGATTCTTGTCGTTTGCAAGAACGCCTTTCTTTGCAGCCACC
Source organism: Fibrobacter sp. (assembly GCA_016285835.1). Classification (GTDB taxonomy): domain Bacteria; phylum Fibrobacterota; class Fibrobacteria; order Fibrobacterales; family Fibrobacteraceae; genus Fibrobacter. The sequence continues at coordinate 13,659 of JAEERM010000086.1, read as the reverse complement.
TTGATTGTAGAATCCTGGACAGCATCGTACTTGTCGTCAACGGCCACCGGCGGATCGTCGACCGGAGCCACCTTTACGTAAAAGTCTACGCCAGCCTGGAATTCGCCGTCATCTGCAAAGTACGTCACCTTGGCCAGGCCATTGGCATCTTTCTTGGCGGTAACTTCTACGTAATTCACGCCTTGGAAGTTCACAACCTTCGCGTTTACCTTACCATTCGTCTTAGCCTTCATGGTCAGTTCAGGATCATCCACATCCGCGAACACAATCTTTTCGGAATTCATTTCTACCCATATGGTATCCGTGAAGTCCTCATCTACATCTATAGTCTTCTTGGAATCGTTGAGCGTTCCCTGCAGGGCAGCGCCATCGATATCGGCAACATAATAGTCGAATTCCTCATCAATAACTTCCACGGTCGGAGGATCGTTGATGTCCAGGACGCGAATCGTGTACTGCTTCGTTTCGCTCTTGCTTTCCGGATTTTTCACCTCATAGGCATATATCGAGATGAACACATCTACGTCCTTTTGATAGCCCGTGGGCGCCACATAGGTAAACGTACCACTGACTTCATCAAAGTTAAGGAGTTCGCCTTCTTCCGGTTCTTCGACAAGCGTAAAGGCAATGGAATCACCGTCAAGGTCTTCTGCCAGGGTCCCGACGAATTTGAACTTCTTGGAGAACTTCAGCGTATCACCCTGATCAACCTCGAATATGGAATCCTTGAGGGTCGGTACATGCGGTTGATCAATCGGCTTGAAGACCATCGAGTGTAAAACTTTTTTATTGGTTTTAATTTCCGTCGCCGTCAATACGACTTTTAGCGAATCCGTTGATTTCGGGTTTGTCACCGCCATAAACAAAATGGAATCTTCCAAGGAGAGCGCCTTGGTGTCATTGTAATCGGTATTCACACCGCTTCCTGTGGGAGCAAGGTGGAAGGAAAGAGAATCCCCGTCCTCGTCATAGAATATATCGGAAAGGTGCAGATAGTATTTTTCACCCTCATTCAAGACAACACGAGTCGGAGCATCCGGAAACACCACAGGGAGATGTTGCGGGCATTCGTCGGCGAGCATCATCATATAAATTCCCACCTCGTTCTCCGTGCCGTACTTCTTAACTTGATCGCTCTTGTAGCTGAACTGGAGGCCTAGCTGCTTGGAGGCATTCCACTTCCACGTCGTTTCTCCCTTCCAGCCCATTTTCAGTTCATCGAAGGCGACAAACTTGTTCACCCTGGCGCCATTGGTTTTAGGGAGCAGTATACCGAAATAGTTATCGTCGTCGATATTATTCTGCTTGAAATCCATGCGAACCGGATTTGTTGCCGAATAATTCAGGCAGACACCACCATAAGACGAAAGGTTTGTAATTCTGGGTTCATAATCTTCGTCCACATTCCAATAGAAACCGAAACCAGCGCCACCCTTAGCACCTTCATCGGCACTAAACGAGGCCGCCATGTAATAGGGAACCGCATCAATTTCGGCAGTGTCCAGCGTAATGGACACGTCAAATTTATTCCCCCCCTTGTACTCGTAGTCATAGATATCCCGCGGGGGGAAGCTTTCATTTACGCCCTCTTCATTCCAAATAATGCGCTCGACAGCGCCAACCTGTGCAATCAAAGACAAGCACACAACCATACAGAGAGGTAGTATGGAAGAAATTTTTCTTTCAAAGCAAGCCATTGAAATCTCCCTCGTTAATTTTCGATTACATTACTATAAAATTATATCAAAATGTGCGTTTTGTCACACGCGATATTTAAAATATAGTTTAGAATGTTTACAACAGCGATTTTGAGCTAAAAAAGGGGAATTTGGCCGGTTTAGGATGCATACGAATCTAGGATTTCGTAGCGTTCGTAGGCTTTTTCGAGTTCCTGCTCCCGGTCGGCAATCTCCTTCTGGAGTTCCACGATACGGGTTGCATTGGTAAAAACCTCGGGTTTTGAGAGTTCTGCCTGGAATTCGGCGATTTCGGCCTCCAGTTTTTCAATCTTGTCGGGCAGGGCCGCATACTCACGTTCTTCGTTGTAACTGCGCTTCTTCTTTTTCGCAGGAGCGGCACTTGCCGGATTGGTTGCCGAATTTTGGGAAGCCTTCGCCGCAGCCTTTTCGGCCTCTTTTTCGGCGGCGATACGGGCCGCATTCGCCGCTTCCTTGTCACGGACTTTCTTTTTGGCCTCGTAATCGCTGTAACCGCCTACCGATTCAAAGACGGTGCCGCCTTCCTCGATAGCCAGAACACTCGTGACGACGGAATCCAAGAAGGCACGGTCGTGGCTCACGGTGAGCACAGTCCCCTTGTAATCGGCCAATAGTTCTGCCAACAAGTCGAGTGTTTCCATATCGAGGTCGTTCGTCGGTTCGTCCAAGACGAGGACGTTGCTCGGATGACTAAACAGGCAAGCGAGCAAAAGGCGGTTCCTTTCACCACCCGAAAGCGCACTGATCGGGCCACGGGCGCGGTCGGCCGAGAAAAGGAAGTCTTGCAGATAACTTAATACATGGCGTTTGACGCCGTTCAGCGTGATGTACGCCTGGCCGTCGCCAATGTTTTCGACCAATGACTTGTCTTCGCGAAGCTTGGTCCGCATCTGGTCGAAATAGGCAATTTGCAAATTGGTGCCGAGGCGCACGTCGCCGGAATCGGGCTGAAGTTCCCCCAGAATCAGGCGGAGCAGCGTCGTTTTGCCACTGCCGTTCGGGCCCACAATGCCAATGCGGTCGCCACGGGAAACCTCGGTCGTCAAATGGCTAATGAGGGGGGCGCCGTCGTAGGAGTAATTCACGTCGGTGAGGCGAGCCACCAGGCGCCCGGAGCGTTCCGCCTCGGTAATCTGCATGTTCACACTACCTGTGCGGGTACGGCGGGCGGCACGCTCCTCGCGCATTTTAATCAATGCGCGAACGCGGCCCTCGTTCCGGGTCCGCCGCGCCTGGATTCCCTTGCGGATCCAGACTTCTTCTTCGGCAAGGCGCTTGTCGAAAAGCGCATTGGCCTTGTCTTCTTCGGCAAGTGCCTGGTCCCTGAACTGCACGAACTTGTCGTAAGGGAAATCCCAGCCGCGCAAGCGGCCGCGGTCCAGTTCAAAGATGCGGCTTGCCACGCGGCGCACAAAAGCGCGGTCGTGGCTTACAAACATCACGGCGCAATTCAATCGCGTCACGATTCCTTCCAGCCACTGGATAGCGGGAATGTCCAAATGGTTTGTCGGCTCGTCTAGCAAGAGCAAATCAGGATCCTGCGCAACAGCACGCGCAAAGAGCACACGGCGCTTCTGTCCACCGCTCAAGTCGTCGTACAGGGCGGTCGCATCGATACCCGTCTTGCCAAGAATTGCCTCGGCATGGGAGTCGTGCGCACTGTCAGAAACCACTCCAGCCATCACTACATCGCGGACAGTCCCTTCGATGTGCGCAGGGATTTCCTGAATCATGCGCGAAATCCGGAGCCCGGATTTTTTTACGATGTCGCCCGACTGGGCCTCCATCTCACCGCTAAGCACCTTGAGCAGCGTGCTCTTGCCCTCGCCATTGCGGCCGACCAGGCAAATGCGGTCGCCAGCCTCGATGTCGAACGACACGTTGTCGAGCAGCGGTGCATTCGCACCGATACGCAAGAGCAAGTTCTGGGCGGTAAGAATCGGCATGGCCTTGCAACTATCCCAGTTCCGGCACGGTGGCACAGAACACGAGCGGTTCTGCGCTTTCGTTAATCAAGCTGTGGGAATGGCCCTTGGGGCAAAAGTGGCACTGTCCGGCCTTCACGTATTCCACGCCATCGTCAAAGAGCACCTTGCCTTCGCCACTCAAGATGAACATGATTTCGCTGTTGGTCTCGTGCTTGTGGAACCCGATAGAAGCGCCCTGTTCAAGCGTACCGCGCATAATGCGGGTCGTCCCGTCGAAATACATCTTCGCCTTGAATTCTTTTTCGCCGCCCTTGAAGTTCGGGAGGACAGTCGTCTCCATGCCATTCAAATCGATAATCATAATGCTTTGCCTCGTTTGGCTATAATATAGAAAAGGGCTAGTGTACCTGCGACCCAGCAAGGGATTCATTGATAAACCGGAATGTCAAATCGTAAGCATTATCGCGCACTTCTTTTTTTGAGAGGAACACGTCGTGCAAGGCACCGTCAATTTGGGCCGTTTGCACCTTCGGTCCCAATTTCGGCGAAACGTCGCGGATAAGGCGCGCATCAAGAATGCCGTCGCAACGGGTATATTCTTCCACCCATTCTTCGCCCTTCACGCTGCAACCGCTATGCAACACAAGTATAGGGGATGCAATATGGAGGCCTTCGCGCACCTTGGTTTGAGCCTTGTGAATCGCACGCACCCAATGGAGATACGTTTCTGGGCGCTTGAAAGGTTTCCAGTCCGTATTGTATTCCCACTCGCCCTTTTCTCCCTTGTACAAGGAATTCGCATAGTTCGGGTTCCCAGTGGAACCCACCGAATAATCAGGGAAATAAAGGCCAATCGAAGCGATCAAAGGCAAAGCAATTTTGCGTATCGGGAAACCAAAATTCATCTCCAAGAAAGGGCTATTCATGACAACCGCACCAAACTTGTCCCTACGGCCATCTTCCATGTAGAGCGATGCAATCAAACCACCCTGCGAATGTGCCACCAATATACTCGGTGGGCGCTTTATCGCCGTAATAGCCCTTGTAATCACCTCGTTCGAGGAATCGCGCACTGTATCATAAACCTTGCGCTCCAAATTCGACTTGACCAAGTGCCATCCCATCTCTACGGCATAGTCGATTTCGGCAAAGAACTCCGAAGCAAAGTGCATGTCGCTACGCGGCTCGCCTTCGCGAATGGAGCGCCCGTACCCATGCAAGTCCACAGCAAAGAAGGCGTACCCTGCAGAATCCATCTTTTCCGCCATTTCTCTCTGGAAGAAGTAATCGTTGAATCCGTGTATGTACAATGCGATTCCCTTGGGAGCCGAAGTGGAATCCGTGCGTTGTGGTGAACTCCCGAATGGGTATTCCACCAATGTCGCATGGTGGCCGTCCACATCTATCGGGTATGCCTTGAACGGAGCTCCAAGCGAAGAATCCTCCACACCGCGAACGAGGAACGAGTAAAGCAGTTGGAGGTCTACATGGTGCGATGGTCTCGGTTCTGCAGCACTTTCCCGACCCGCATAATTCTGTGAAAAAAACATTGCAAAAAAGAGAATCGGAAGCAACGCGAACGACAGCAACGAAGCTCTAATCCTCTTACGGAAAATTTCCTGCAACAAATCCTTGTCTATATTCATGACGCTCTCAAAAAACTACTTCGCCAACTGTCTATGCTTTTGAGCTTCTTTTTTCAAAAAGTTGCACAGGAATGCAAAGAACTGTTCAACACGCGCATTGTTCTGTTTATTCTTGCGCAAGCGGATAACGATGTCGCGCTTGAATTCACCATCGGTAATTTCCAACAGACGGACCTTGTGCCGGTCCATCCTTCCCCACGAAAATTCCGGCCAGAAACCTACACCGACACCACCAGCAATGGCATCCTTCACGGCAGTCGTATTGTCGCTTACAAACGAAACGTTCGTCTTAAAACCCACACGGGAGCAAAACTCGTCACAGATAGTGCTCAAGTGCTTTGAGCCATAAAGTCCTATAAAATTTTCATCTTTCAAATCGTTGAGAGAGATGCTTTTTCTCCGCTTATATTGCGGGGTATTTGGCACGGCAAGGAATATCTTTTCCGAGCAAACAAAAGTTTCCTCATCGGAATTCTGCCCAGGCTGGTACTTTTCGAAGGTATTCACGCAAACATCGTACAACGTTGTTGATTCGTTCTGGATCAAGTTAATCCTCAAGCCGGGATCTGTCTGCTTGTACTTAATCACGGCGTTTGTCACAAGCGACGATGCCGCAAGCACATTCAGGTTTACAGTCTGGTTCAGTTCGTTCGCCATCGCACGAAGACGGTCCGGCAACGCCTCGATATCGTCATAGAGCGGTTTGAGACTCTTGTAGAAAAATCGCCCGCACTCTGTAAGCTTGATGTTACGCCCCTGTACCTTGAAAAGGTCCACGCCCAGCTCCGCTTCCAGCTTGTGGATGGCCTGGGTAAGTGCCGGCTGGACAATGCATAAGTTGCGGGCACTCTTGGTAACGTGTTCGTTCTTCGCCACTTCCAGGAAGTATTTCAAGTGTGTTAGTTCCATATCTCAATCAACCCATAAAACATCATTTACAATAATAATTAATTTATTCATTCGCAAAAAAAACCAATAGGTATTTCTTATCAATTTAATATATATAATCTATTGGACAACATAATTCCAAGAATATATTTTTGAAGCACCTTAAAAGGTTGTTAGAGTCCATTTATCAACCTTTTGTTTTCCAATATACTCCTGCAGACAACTCATGAGAGCGGTCCTCTTGTAAAAAGAGGCCGCTCTTCCATTATTTTCCGCATAACAGAATCACAAAATTGTGCCAAAAAAGCTATGGTTAGGAAATGCTCTACTGGTTAACATTCCTGCTACTGTCGCTTTTTTTCGCCTCTTGCGCCACATCTCAGCCGTCCCCTGAAGTTCCTCACTTTTCCGATGGAACTCCGTGCGGGGAATGTAAGTTCATCCAACGGGACACCCTGGCAAACGGCCACGTGCAAGAAACCGCCGTTCAAGAAAAAAAATACAACGGGGAACAAAGGGAATTCGATAACGGCAAACTGGTCCGACTGGCCCACTTTGTCGACAACCACAAATCGGGCAAGGAATACACCTACGAAAACGGCACCATCAAAGATTCGTCTACTGTAGACTATTTGAAGGGTTCCGCCATTACGATAAACACCTTCCAGTCGCAACTGCCGGACATCGTCTTCAAGAGATTTTCGGCAGCATTACAAGCTTCGCTGGCAAACGATTCTACAGAGACTTTCGCCGAGACCCGCAACGGAATGATTACGAAAGCCGGAGAAAAGCGCAATGCCGTCAATTACACCTTCTTTGAAATTGCTTACGACAAATCGGTTCCTACCCAGACTTTCCACGTACAGACCGGGCCGAACTACTTTATCGTAAACAACGGGAACATAACCGAAGAAAAAAGCTACGAAGGCGACATACTCGTCAAAGACTTCAAGGCGGCCCACCACTACCAGTCGTTTTACCCGAACGGGGCACCCAAGGAAGACCACGAAGGCGACGTGATTATCAATGTGGACAAGGCATCGTGTTCTGGCAAGTGCCATGTGGTATCCTTCAACGAGAAGGGGCAGAAATACATCGAGTACTGGCAAGAGATTAGCGACTCCGCAGGGACAAGACTAGACAAAGTCACGAGCAAATCCTACCGGAACGGCACCTCGCTTGAATTTGAGTTGCACACGGTCAATGGCGAGACTATTTCGTACAAGTTTTTCGACGACAACGGCAACCTGTCTACCGAGTACAATAAATCAGAATTCTACTTTATTTACAACGACCGTGGAAATATGATGCACGAATTCCACGGAACAAGCCGGTCGGAAGGGAAAAAGATTTACTACATCGACGGCATCCAGACCATCTACCTCCCCAACGGGCTCCCCTTCTCGATATTCAAGTGGGAAAACGGCCGAGGCAAGCAAATCAAGTAATTCAATGCTAGGCTAGAACTAGTAGAACATCCCGTAGAACTCATCTACGGCAAAATACACATCCCGTTTTTCACCCGTGGAATCACGGACAGCGAACACATCGTAATGGCGATTGTTTTTCTGTTCCAGCCTCTGGGATTCTTGCGTCAATCCGAGTTCTTGGAGCGCTTCGTATTCCTCGGCAACGCCGATGACGTACATAGCCGTCTCGGGAGACTTACCGTCACCGCTGTTGACAATGGATTTTACCAGCGCATTCTTGACCGCCCCATGAAATTCGCGGACGGTCGGATAAATCGAAAGGTTCTTCGACAGGGCCGCATGAGCTGCGATGCTCGTATAATCGCGTTCCAAGATATCGTACGCAAGTTTTGCAGCATCCGCTTCATAACTGCCGTTTGCAGTCTTCGTCAATTCAAGCGTTGTCTTGAGTGGCACACCAAGATTCGACGGATTTGCAAGGCGGCATTTGAAAAAAGCCGTACGGAACTGGCGCCAGTTCGTATAAGGAATGGCCGAGAGGGAGTCGCGCTCGATAGCCTCAAGCTGCTTTTTGTAATACGTCCCTTCTTCCGGAACAACGAGTTTCCCTCGAAGCAAGGCGGAATTTCCGCGATTAACGCTGCACGCTGCAAGAAGGAGCAGCATAATAAGCGCCGAAATGCCGAACCATTTCCTTTTCATACTACTTCTTTTTGCTAGAAGAGCTCTTGCCCGACTTTGAGGAGGAAGCTTCGGAATCCTGTGGCAACTGGATGAATCCCCAGAGGGTATCGATGACGTAGCCATCACATTCCATCTCGATTCCATAATCGGTGCTGTCCTTGCTTACAACAACTTTTGCATTGCAACCGAGATCCATATTGGGAGTGTCCGCGCTCCACAAAGTATCCACGACCTTATCGTCGCAACGCACCTCGATTCCCTTGCGGGTCTTTGTCTTGTTCGATACCGTCTGTGCGGAACAGCTCGTGCCGTCGTCACCACGATCGCCCTTTGCTCCCTTTTCGCCATCGATACCGTCTTGGCCGTCAACGCCATCCTTGCCGTCACGGCTTTTCACATTGACCCATTTTTTCCCGTTGCAGTAAAAAACGGCGCTGGAATCGGTCACGTAAAGCATATCGCCAAGGACAGTCTTGTCGCAGGTAGGCATTTTCTGCTTAGATTCAACGACCTTTAGCCCCGTCGCGTAATATTCGTTAACCTCGGTTACCTCGTCGCCACAGGCAACAAAAGCTGCCACAGCCGTCATCAGGAGCCCTATCGTCCCAAAAGACTTCTTCCTTCCCATGAATCCTCCTAAAAACGTCGCCAATAAGGAAATTCACGGACAATTTACAAAAAAAGCCCCTCCCAAACGAGGAGGAGCTTCGAAAAACTAGGCTTTCAAGCGCAAAACAATGGCATTTTCGAAATAATCCGCCCGTGCACCCAAGCGCCACAGGCAAGAATCGTACGAAAACCGGTTCGGCATCGCCCTGCGGAGAATCGCCGCAGCCGTCGCCCTCAAATAGCCCGCTTTGCTCTTGGCCCGGATTCCCCTAAAAATCAAGTCGGGATTTTCGAGGCTTACACTGATGGCGTTGGGGTCGTGCGGATTATAGGGTTCCGCCTGGACTTTGCACGCAAGCGAAGTCAGAACCTCCTGGCACTTTTCCCCCGCCTGAGCCGGATTCTGCGCAAATCCATAGGCCACGGCATCGTTATACACCTTTTCGAGTTTCGTGAACCCATCGAGCCAGGGATGGTTGGTCGCACCCACAATTCCGATGGTGAAGTCGAACTTACCCCGATTGGCAAAATAACGGATAAACATTTCCTCGACCGTCTCCTTCTCAGGCTGCGGTTTGAGATCGTTGAAGGCGGCGGCATACAAGATGGCGGAAACGTCTTCTTCGCCGGTAGAAACAGAGATCCCGGCCTTGTACTTATGTTTAAAGTCCCCTTCGCCACGGAAACCGCCGAAGAGGTTCACGAAAAGAGCCTCGGCAGCGATTGGCTTGACAATATGCAAGACCAGCGGGATAAAATGGGCAAACACCATGGAACGCCTGCGCAGGAGTTCGGCAACGAGCAAACCGTCCCGTTCTTCGACAGCAAGCAACAAGGCACCGACATGAAGCAGGAACGAATACTGCCCCGCATCCATATTCTTGATATCCCCCGGCAAGTAGACGTTGATGGACGCCTGCAAACCCGTGGGCAAGAAAGAGTACCACGAAGGCGTGAAATAGGCGCTCCCATCGACGCACTGCATCTGCGACAATGCCGCGGATTCAGGCTCGGCAGCCCCCTGATAATCAAGGATACCCGTTTCGCTGCGGCTGAAGGCGAAAAACCGCACCGCCTTGGGCGATTCGAGTTTGACGTAAAAAATTTCGTTAGCCATTTTCGGCCTCCTTTCTAAGGGTTACACTATAAAGATACGTAAATTTAGTGTCATATTATGTCAATTTTATAATGAAGCGAAAAAACATTTTTTAAAATTGGCTTTATATAGTGAAGTTTCGCACTTAAAAACGTCACAAACAAACAATTCTTTTGAAAAAAGGGATTTTTTTAATATTTTATGGAAAAGGAGCAAAAAAGATGAAATTCGTGCCGTTTTTGTTGAGTGGATTCCTCACTACAGGCTTATATGCAGGGGAATGTAACGTCACCCACCATCAAGGCGGTGGAGGCAGCACCGATGCCTACCTAGGTTACCCGGCAACAGCGCTCTACCTGTTCGAAGACAGCTACCTGGACCTTTCCAAGATGAGCCAGCGTGAACCCGCTGTCCAGAATGCCTCCGGCACCGATACAGCATGGGTGTACAGGTCCGAACTGGACTCCACCATGATTGTAATTGTCACCGAGAAGGTGGTCAAGGTCGCACGCGTCACCTATTCCGCAGACGAAAATACACGTGTAGACTCGCTTTTCACCGTGAAGCACAAAGACGTGTACAAGGACGAGTTCCCGCGCCTGCAGAAGGCGGGCGTGTTCAAGGGTACAGCCGAACAGGCAGATTCCCTCGTGACACACGTATTTGAATTGTGCCAGCGATTATACAGCAAAGATCTCGGTTACGCCGGCTGTGAATTCAACCCGCCCGAGCAGAGAGGAAGAAACAGCGGGAAGGACATCGACATGGTCGACATGCCACTTGCACTTGCAGCCGTTGCCGGCGAATTCACCATCCTTCTCGACACGCTGAACACATGCCCGGACCTCAAATTTACGGCGACGACGGCCATAGATACATCAAAGACCGACACGACTCAGGCTGATACATCGGCAACAGACACCGCTGCGACCGATACGTCCGTAACCAATACCACCGTGAAAGACACATCCAAAACAGATTCGATTTCGGTCAATCCGCCAGAAAGTTTAAAACCGGGCATTGCAAAAGCGAACATTTTCAAACTTGGCGATAGACGTTACCGTATCGCAAGCACCATGATGGGTTCGCAGTACAGAGTATTCAGCATCAACGGACAACTGTTGAAGCAGGGAACCTTGACGAGCAATGTCTTTGTCGCCCCAACACTGCCTGTCATCCTGATATTAAAGGACGGACAGAGTATCTACTTGAAGGATTAAAAGTTTCGCAGCGAAAATGTTGCGACGAACTTAAAACTATTCGTCTTTCTCGAATTCCAGAATATCGGCCTGGATGGTGACATCGTCCGGGAAATATTTCTGTGCTATGCGCAACAGGCGGAGAGCTTCGTCGTCGCGCTTTTCGGCATGGGCATCGTAAGCCATGTTCTTGAAACCGAACACGGATTCTGTGTTTCCCTGCTTGGCAGCCAGTTCATAAGCCGATTCAGCACGGTCATAGAACTTTGCATCGTAAGCGAGGTTTCCAAGGAAAATTGCGGCATCGGTAAAATCGGGTTTGATGTTCACTATATTATTCAGCACATCCATCGCCACAAAGGGCTTGTTGTCTTCGGCAAGCACATCCGCTAATTTGTACATAGTTGCCGTATCGTCGGGACGGACGCCCAGGGCCTCGCGGTAGGCGCCGGCGCTTTCTTCGTACTTTTTGTTCAGGCGGTAGACATCGCCCAAATACACGAGGAAGTCAACTTCGTCGGGATGGGCCGCATAGCCCTCGCGGATGACGGATACGGCACGGTCAAAATCGTTCAGCGCGATGTTCGCCTCGGAAAGCTGGTAGACAATGCTGATGTCGTCCTTGTCGAACTGATAGGCTTTTTCAATGGCGCGGAGCGCGCCGACCGCGTCGCCGGTTTTACTGTAGGCTTCGCCTAAGTAAAGCCAGCCAGAAACGTTTTCCGGCTCCAGTTTCAACGCGCGGTGATACGCCGCCACGCATTCGGGATACTGGCGCAGCCTAAAATACACGCTCGCCATGTTGAAAAGTGCGGGAGAAAAAGCCCCATTCGAAAAATCAACAGCCTTGCGGTAAGAGGCTGCGGCCTCGGGGTACATGCCGCTCTGGTAATAGCTATTCGCGATGTTGAAACTGGTGGCGACGGGGTCGGCCCCGCGGGATTCCGCCTTGCGGTAAAGCGTGATGGCCTGTTTGAATTTACCTTCGCGGTAAAGGGCATTTGCACGTTCCATCAGGTCGTAGGAGGACTGTGCGGCAAAAGAGAATGCAGCAAAGATAAGTATGATAGACGAGAGACGAGAGACGAGAGACGAGAGAGATGCAGAACGAGGACATCCCATCAATCTATTGTACATACTTATCTTTCCTTTCATCTTCATTTTTTTACTCTTTGCGCGTAGCGCCATTATAATTCTCTCGTCTCTAGTCTGTAGGACCATAGGTCCGTTCTCTCGTCTAAATCAGTCCCTGAACTTCACCTCAAACGGCTGTTCCATCCCGCAGAAGGGCACGGCCTTGCCACCCTTCTCTGCCGGAGAGAACGTCATACGGCCAAGAGCCTCCCGGCCGGCCTGGGCAAGCCCCGAGCCCGCCGGAGATTCCTCGACAACCTTGATGTCGTAGGCCTTGCCGCTCACGTCCACGCAAAAGCTCAGCCGCAGCATCGCATCGACTTCGCGATCGCGAATCTGCGGCGGCACCTGGAAATTCGGCATCGCGCGGCTTTCGGGCTTCTTATCCACGTCGCCCTTCTCGGTCGAAAGCGCGCCCCCGCGGAAATCGGCCACCAGTTCTTCGCTGATGGCGGCACCGCCCGTTCCCGAAACGGCACCCAAGTTCATCGCAAGACGCGGCCCCGCCTTGGGCGAGCGGGAATTGGACCTCTGGCGGTTCGGCTTGCGTGCAGGCTTCTTCTTCTCGATTTTCTTTTCGACTTCTTCGACCTTCTTCACGGAGACTTCGGTTTTCACGTACTTCTTTTCGTGAAACACCTTGCCCGTCAAAAACAAGTTCGCCATCGTCACGGAGAACACGAGCAATGCACTCGCGAGAATCGCCGCAAGCAGAATGCTAAAACGCTTTACCAGTTTTTTAATCCATCTAAACATTTCGTTACCATTTAGGCTCGGGGCCGCCAGTTGAGTAGCGGAGATTGCTTCAGGGCTTCGCCCTTCGCAATGACAACCTTTTCCGCTCTCGTCTATCGTCATTCATCTTTTCCTAACCACTAACCACTGTTTACTAACCACTATCTACCTCATACCTCAAAGGCACGAAGTGCCGACCTCACACCTCATAGCTCCTACTCCGCCTGCGCCGCGATCGACACTTTCTTCACTCCAGCCAAATTACACATATCAATCACCTGCACGAGCACGCCCGTTTCGGAGCCCTTGTCGGCAATCACCACGGCTTCGCGGTCCGGAGCCTTCGCAAGCGATTGTTTCAAGATATCCTGCAAGCTCGCAAGGTCCACCTGGCGCTCGTTCATGTGGATCGTACCCTCGCGCGTGATGGCGATGAGCAAATTCTCCTTTTCAAGCTGGCTTGCGGACTGCGCCTGCGGCTTGGTCACATCGACACCGGTCTCGCGGGTAAACGAGGACGTCACCACGAAAAAGATGAGCAAGATGAACACGATGTCCATCAGCGGGCCCATCTCGATGCCCATATCCTTCT
>JAEERM010000177.1 GCA_016285835.1 Fibrobacter sp. | reverse complement strand
ATAGAAAAAAAATGTAATTTGGGGACATGCCTACACCGCAAAACATTCCCAATCCGATGACCGTCCACCCGATTGCGGGCTACGACAAGGAAATCTACGTGAAGCCGACGCTCAAGAACCCGAATATTATCGTGGGCGACTTCACCTACGCTGACTCGGAATTCGAAAGCCATGTGACGCACCATTACGACTTTCTCGACGACAAACTCATCATCGGGAAGTTCTGCCAGATTGCTGCAGGCGTGGAGTTCGTGATGAACGGCGCGAACCACCAGATGAATGCCGTTTCGACTTTCCCGTTCTCCATGCTCGAAGGCTGGAACATGAAGCCGCCTGCAAAAAACGATTTACCGTTCAAGGGCGATACCGTTATCGGGAACGACGTATGGATCGGCCAGAACGCAACAATACTCCCCGGAGTGCATATCGGTGACGGCGCGATCATCGGCGCAAGCAGTGTCGTCGGCAGCGACGTGGACCCCTACACCATCGTGGCTGGGAATCCAGCACAGTTTATCCGTAATCGCTTTGACGACGAGCTCACCAACCTCATGCTCGAATGGCGCTGGTGGGACAAGCCCATCGAAGAAATCAATTCGCTCATCCCGATACTCACGAGCAGCGACTTGACAGAAGTCAAGAAGAAAATTAAAGAAATGCTCGGGAAAGGATGAAAGTTTGCCCGATTTGCAATTTGGCAATCGCTGATTGCCAAATTGCTCGGCAAGCAAGGTGGTCAAAATTTTTGACCACCTCCTTTTTTATTTCAGCAGTTTGTTCTCTCCGATGGATTCTAGTACCGTCATCTGGCTTATCGCAATCTGATTCAATTTTATCAACCTTTCTGGCTGCGGCAAGCCTTCCTTGATCAGGACGGAATTCAACGATTCCATATTCGAAAGGCATATAAGCAGGTTTACTGTTGCGTAGTCGCGGACATTGCCCTGTAAATCAGCATGTGCATCACGCCATTCCTTGGCGGTAAATCCGAATAACGCAACATTTAGAACATCAGCTTCATTTGCATAAACCATGCTCATCTGTTGTTTTGTAAGTGTTGTCGGAATCAAGTTCTGCTTGATGGCGTCTGTATGGATATGGTAGTTGATTTTTGAGAGTTCACGACGTAGTGACCATCCTAATTGAGCCTGTTCCGCCGCTTTGAGGCGTTGGAACTCCTTAACCAACTACCAGCTTCTTTTAAAAAGGGGTCGAATTCGACCCCTTTGAAGTCGGGATTGTTCAACATTTCCCATAAACCTAAGTATTCTATTGTATTTTTTGACCTCATCCAATTTTTCACAACATCCTTAGGCTCCACAGGATTCTTTTGCCGAGCAATATCAGTAATGCAGACATAATCGACGCCGTTAACGAGCATTGTTTTGATTTCTCGGTTCATGACGTTTATTCGTTTCATCTTTTACTCCTTTTTGCTGCGGACAAGCGCAAAACCGTAGTGCTTGAAATTTTGAGCACTAGAACATTTGTTCACTAACAAATATAATCTCTCTAAGGGAGGATGTCAAGCGATTTTTGATTTTTTTTGAAACGATATTTGAAAAAAACAAAGTTGTCATTTTATGACAGTTTGTGAATATATATTTGTGGTATAACCAAATGGAGGTTATCATGAATCAGAACCAGAAAACTATTAGAGTTATGGGGACGGGCTTTGTTAAAATTGCTCCTGATACCACGAGACTTACTTTTTCGATAGATTCCAAATACGATTCCTATGAAAAGGCTTATAATGAAGCTGCTATAGGTAACAAAGGTTTGAGGGATGCTCTTGAAAAGCTGAATATTCCGAAGGAATCTCTTAAAACATCAGATTTCTCGATAAGTAAACATCGTGAATGGATTAGCAAGGAAGTCCGGTGGCTTGTCGAATATCATTTGAATCAAAGTCTCTCTATTGAGTTGCCTTTGGATAGTGTTCTTACATCAAAGGTTATTTCGACTTTGGGCGCAGCGTGGCCAGAACTCGAAGTGAACATATCTTTTATCAGGAAAAATTCTCACGATGCCAAGCTTCAAATTCTCGAATCGGCGGTCAAGGATGCCCGCGAAAAAGCCGAGGTGATCGCTATGACGCTCGAACATAAACTAGGCGGTATCGTAAGTGTCGATTACTCCAGACGTAGCATTGACGTTTATGTTGGACGGGAAGATTATAACATGGTGGCTGATTTAGCAGAAAGTTCCGGCTCGCAATCTGTTGATTATACCCCTGATGATGTTGAAGTTGGAGATACTGTTGAAACGGTCTGGTATTTGGACTAGTTTATTTCTGAATGAGCGTTCTTTCCTATTATTGCAGTAAGGGTGTCTTATGTCGGATCGGAACATCATAAATCTTAAATTGCCGATGCGGGCAAGTCAAAAGAGCAGAATTATAGCCATGGTGGCGGCAGTTCTGCTCATTGCAGTGCTGTTTGTAGAAAGTTTCTGCCTTGATTTCGATTGTGTGTATATGGGAGTCTCAATCTTTGTGTTTGTCGGAATATCTTATGTTCTCCGTTTCTTCTCTGATATTTTTACAGACATGTTTGCTGGTTTGTTGGCGGCTTCGGTAGGCGCGTTCGCAGAAGCTATAATAATATCTATCGCCATCAATTCGATTTTCGACTGTAAATTTGATAAAAACTTTGGAACGCTCTTTTTCTTTTGCTACTGTTTCTTCTTGTTGTTTATGGTCTTTATGCTCATGCGGAATGAAAGACGCAAAGAAAAACGAAAAAATACTAACATTGATGAATACTAAACAAGGTAGGTCTATATGGACAAACGATACATTAATAGATTTGAAAGTTTCTATAGCAGTAGGGCTTCCCTAGTTTGGTACATGGGCTCTTTGGCATATTGCTTTGAGAAAAAAAAGGAATTGCTTAGCGTTCCTGGAAATCTTTGGTCTGTCATTTCATTTCGAATATCAGATTGTATCATTGATTTGTGTCGATTCGATTTGACGATGGAAGAACGCATCGATTATATGGAGCGAAACTTTAATGATGGACAAAAAGTTGTTGATGATCTTGTTCAAAATGACTCTGAACTTAAGGTTAAAACAGATGCGCTATACGAATATTTGCGGAATGTAAGAGGGTTTACATATGAAATTATAGATTTACACGGAATCCCTTATACAGATAGACTCTCCGCAGAAGAACAAGTAGA
>JAEERM010000085.1 GCA_016285835.1 Fibrobacter sp. | reverse complement strand
AGCCCGAGAAGTCGGCATACACCTGCAATGAGTAGGCGAAGAGCGCGATGAGGTTCTCGAGGCCGGTAAACAGGAGTGGCGTATCGAAAACGCGGTCCACGAAGTTGGTGGCGAGATAGTCGCTCAAAATGATTTTCTTCGCGAGGCCGTTCAGAATCCAGAACACGGCGATGCCGAATGTGCGACGGGGGAGGAAAAACGGCTTGTAGAGCTGCGGAACGAACTTGTCGGCACGCACAATCGGGCCTGCAACCAACTGCGGGAAGAACGACAGGTAGAAACCGAAGTTGAGAATGTTGTCTACGGCCTTGATTTTGCCACGGTAGATGTCGATGCAGTAACTCATCGCCTGGAACGTGAAGAACGAGATACCTACCGGGAGGATAATCGTATCGACGAGCGAGTTTGTGCCGAACATCTTGTTGCTTGCCGCCGCGAAGAAGTTGTAAACGTGCAACTCGATTCCAGTAAAGTCGTAGAGCGCATCCAGGAAGAAGTAAGAGTATTTATAATAACAGAGCACCAGCAGGTCGATGATGACGACGATAATCATCAGGAATTTCTTTTTCCAGTGCTCCTCGGCCTTTTCGATCCATTTGCCAATAAAGAAGTTCGCGATGACACAGAAAATCAGGATGCAGACGTAGCTTCCGCTCGTCTTGTAGTAGAAGAAAAGGCTTGTGAAAAAGAGGAACGCGTTACGGAGGAGGAGCTTGTTGTGTATGAGGGTGAGTACTGCAAAGACAACGGCGAAGAAACCCCAAAAATAGAACTGCGTAAAGAGCAGCGGCGAGTTCGGGTCGAACGCGAATGTGTGACTTAAAAATGGGATTAAATGGTCTAACATGGGTTACAAATTCTGGATTCTATTTTTTTGTCTTGGGCGGGACCTTCGTGGAGTCTGCTTTCTTGGGTGCGGGTTTCGGTGCTTCGGGTTCCAATGCGGGGAGGTTTGCGATATGGTCCTGGTACGCCTGGATGATTGCTTTGTAGAAAAGATCGCCGAGCAGGTTGTAGCCCGAGAGCTTGAAGTGGACCTTGTCCTTCTTGGCGAGGTTCGCTTTTTCCCATTTGGCCATGGAACCTAAGCCTCCCATGATGGAGAACTTGTCCCAGACGCCCGCCTTGTACTTGTCGGCAAGGATGAAGAACGACTTGCGGGCGACTTCGCCGTTGGGGTGCTGAACGTACCTTTTCCGCTTTGTCATGCGGAAGGAATCGTTGTTCGTTTCAAAAATGATGGCCGCATTGGGGCTGACCTTGTGGATACGGGTTATCAAAGTGTCGTAATTGGCGCGGAAACCTTTGTCGTCGAATCTGTCCACGTTTGCGTCATTGATGCCGATTGCGAAAATGACCAGGTCCGGCTTGAGGAAGGCGAGTTCCTTTTCGAGAAGCGGGCATGTGGCTTCGAAGTAGTTGGGAACTTTCGCTCCGTTGATGCCTACGTTTGCATACATGATGCCCGGGGCGTCACTTTCGGTATAAATACCCGTGAGCGTGAATCTCGGCCTGCCGGGTTTTGAATCGTTGGACGACACGTCCAGCGGTGCCAACGGTTCCGGTTCAAATGGGGGAGGTTCGTCCAGTGCAGTATCAATCACGCTGCTGTCCTGGTACATGGAGTCAAGCGGGAGTGCAACGTTGTCCGGTATGGCGGCGGGTTTCTTCGAGGAATCCTTCCTGGCCAAGGAATCTTTTGCCAGTGAATCAGCGAGGGCGGCGGCCCTGGCGATGGAATCTTGGCGGAGCGAGTCGGTGATGAACCGGGCAATTTCGGCCTGTTGCAGGCTGTCGAGCCAGCGGAACGAAATATGGATAGAATCAATGGGGCGAGGAATCGGGAATGTGAAACTCTGCGTTGCAGAATCGAGTTTTCCCGGAATTTCGAGGGAATCTACATGCAAAACGGGGATTACGTCTCCGTTGTCGCTGTAACCGAAGAGGCGGATTCTTGTCTCGCTCCAGATGGGTTGTGGATTGTAGCGGTTCAGGAGAATAGAAAATTCTGCGCGGGGGTCGCTTGTGCTGACGGCAATTCCAAGGAGCCCGAGCGGCTTCTTGACTTCGCGCAACACGTTCTTGCTCATATCCCAGATTCCTTTGTACGTGCTCCCGTAGCTGGAGGGCGTATTTGTCTTGGCTGCAGAGAACGGGAATACAAATCCACGGCCGGCGCTGGCTCCGGGGTATTCCTTGACCAGGTGTTCACGGATACGGCCAGACATAGCATCGGCCTGGATATGGGAACCGCCAATGTGCAGGATCCTCACCTGTCCGCGGTTTTCAAAGACAAGTGTATCAAGCTTATTGAAGAAGGGCTCAAAGGATTTGTTCCCCTTCGGGAACTGAATCTTGTTGAGCGAGGTGTCTATAAAGCCGTACTTGGACAGGTCCAAGGTGTAGTCGCTGGGGGAGGGCGCAGGCTCCCTAGCGAAGACGCAACATGCGGTTATCGCAATGATTAGTGCTACCTTTCTCATCTCTTTTCCCTTCTTGTAGCCGGCGTTGTCGGCTGCTTTTTAGACAAGTTTGTGTTGCTCCCCTGCTTTTGCCCGTTTACGGGCCTCCTTTTTTTCTTTACCTTTCGCTTCTGTTGGTCGGCCGGCGCTGTCTGCTGAATTTGTTTCCGCTTCTTTATCTGCGGATTTTCTGTGTCGTTGACTTTGCGCCTTGTCTTTTTCTTGGCCGTTGTCTGTTCTGTTGTTTTCTTTGTCGTGACCGGCTTGCGTTCCGTATTCGTTATGGGCTTGCGCGTCGGCTGCTCGGCAACGGGCTTCCGTGTCGGTTCGGCAACAGGCTTGCGCACCGGTTCTGCAATCGGTTTGCGGGCGGGTTGTTCGGCAACAGGCTTGCGCACCGGTTCTGCAATCGGTTTGCGGGCGGGTTGTTCGGCGACAGGTTTGCGTGTCGGTTCGGCAATCGGTTTGCGTACGGGCTGTTCTGCGACCGGTTTGCGTGTCGGCTCGGCAATGGGTTTGCGCGTCGGCTGTTCGGCGACGGCGGGTTTACGCACAGGCTCCGTAATTGGCTTGCGTGCCGGTTGCTCTGCAACGGGTTTGCGTGCCGGTGCCGCAATAGGCTTCTTTGTGGTTTCTTCCACCACAGGCTTCTTCGTCTCTACGGTATTTATAGAGTCGTTGAAGGATCGCAGTGCGATTAACTTCTTGTCTGTAATCTGGTGCCTGTCCCTGAACTTGAAGAAGTCGTAGTACATGCGCAACGAAGAACTGAACAGGTCGCCCATGTGTGCGGCCCCGCGACGGGTAAAGTGGATATGGTCCGTGAATCCCAGCGGGGGTTCGCGCTTGACCCACTTCGACATGGTGCCGTTACCGCCCATTACGCGGTGCATATCCCAGTAGGCGACTCCGTTTTCGAGGGCGACTTCGCGGAGGGCCGCGATGGTCATGCGGAGAGCGGGATAGGTTTTCCAGCGTCCGTCGGATTGCCTTTCCATGTCGGCCGGCCCGATGAATATGATGTCCGCATCGGGGTTCGCCTTCTGTATGGCGAGAATCTGGCGTGTGACGAGCTTCTTTATATAGTCAATATTGGATGTGGATATGCTCGGAACCATGTTTCCGCCGTATTCCATCATGATGAGCTTTGCGTTCATCGCCTTGTACGATTCGGCAAGCAGTTCCGGGTCGATACGGTGGAAAATTGTGCCCGAAGAACCGCGCATGGCAACGTTATCCACAGCCACACCGTGGTCGCCATCTGCCGAAACTGCGTAAATTTCGGTATTTCCCGTGAGCGTAATCTTTACAGACGACGTTGTATCGGGGAGTTTCCACGTATATACGTTAAGTTTTGTGTAAGAAGAATCTACGATAGGCGGTTCGGCTTCGACCATCTTGACCGAAGTCTTGATTTTTTCCGTACTGTCTGGGTTCAGGCCTACGACGGTCGTGAAGGTGCGGTCGTAATCCATTCTCACTTTTAGTTTCCCACGCTTGCCTGCGAGAACCTTAATTGTGGCATAGCCGCCTGCGTGCGGATAAACTTTTGTCCTGTCTTTGCGGTCCAGACGGCGTTTGATGCCGATGACCGCGGTTCCGTTCAGGTTGGCGAACTGGGCCAGCGGTCCGTAGCGGCTGTGCGTGGCTTCTTCGTCTTTGGGGCCAAAGAGTATGTAGCGTTCCAGGGCACCCCGGCTCCAGTGGACGGTCGTTTGCGGCTGGATTTTCAGGACGGGCGGGAGCATGCCCGGCCCGGCACCACCGAATTCCTCCTGGAGGTCTTCGCGGATTGTCGATGAAATGCGGTCTTCTTCCAACTGGGAATCCCCGTAATGCACGATGTGTACAACGGAACTGTCCACCGACGCCAACTGGAGGTGCAGGAAGAACCTGTCGAACCACGTGGGGTCGTTGTTGGGGAGGTCGAACCTCGTTTTGCCGCTATCGAAAAAGTCCTGGTAAAAGCGCAGGGAGTCGGCAAAGGCGGCGAACTGCTTCTGCCGGGTAGCTTCCATCATAGCCTTGATCTCGTCTTCCGGGTCGTTTTTCCCGTTTGCCGTGGTGTCGGCGACAGGGAAAACATCGGTCAGGGACGGGAAACGGAGTGCGATTGATTCACTGATGTGTATTCCGTCGGACGGGAAAATAATGGCCATCAATCCAAGAACTAGGAACAGGCTTACGATGGAAATTAACGCTTTTTTGGGTGTCATTGATTATTCAGGTTTCTTTATCTCGGTTTTCAGTCGATCCACGATGGCTTCGGGGGTTCCGGCAAACATTTCGCCGGTGCGCATGTCCTTGAATTCGAATTCGCCAGCGCCTGCCTTGGAGCCGTCAACATAGATGACAATTTTTGCACCCTGGTAGTTGGCTTGGTCCAGCTGCTTGCTGATCTTCATCGGTGCGAGCGGGTGAGAGACGGAGAAGTTGCCGAGTTTCGCGTCGCGGAATGCCTGGGCGGTCTCGAACACCTTCTTCATGTCGTTGGTGAAACTTGCGATGTAGAAGTCTACGCTCTGCTTGGGGCTCGGGAGCAGGTTGTGTTCGGCGAGGAGGTCTGCGAGAACCACGTCGCCCATGCCAAAGCCCACGCCTGGGATACGTTCGCCACCGAGCTTTTCGGTGAGGCTGTCGTAGCGGCCGCCGCCAGCGATTGCGCGCATCGATTTGCCCTTGTCGAACACTTCGAATACGATGCCGGTGTAGTAGGCGAGGCCACGCACGATACTCAGGTCGAGATTCACGCAATCGCCGTAGCCCGCGGCAGCGAGCGTCTCAAATAAATCTTCGATTTCTTTGAGAGCGGCGCCCGCGTTTTCGCTGTGAACCGCATTGCGCACTTCTTCGAGGCTTTTGCAGCCCATGAAGTCGTCGAGCTTTTTCACCTGTTCTTCGGTGAGGCCGGCTTCGGCGAGTGCCTTCGCAAAGGCTTCGGGGCCGATTTTCAGGCGGCGGTCAAGCACCGGGTACACAAGCGCCGGGTTCGGGGCACCGATTTCTTCGAGGTAGGTGGCCAAAAGTTTGCGGCTCGAAACGCCAATCGCAAATTCGCCGTCCTTGAGGCCGAACTTGCGCAACATCGTCGCGATGGAGGCGAGCAGGTCGGCTTCGGCGTAGATGCTCTCGGTACCGATGATGTCCATGTTCAGCTGGAAGAACTCGCGCAGGCGACCCTTCTGTGCCTTCTCGTAGCGGAAAAGGCGCGGCATGCTAAACCACTTGAAAGGCTTCTTGAGCTCGCGGGCCTTCTGGATCACGAGGCGGGCGAGCGTCGGGGTCATTTCGGGGCGGAGCGCGATTTCGCGGTCGCCCTTGTCTTTAAAGTTGTAAAGCTGGCTGACGATTTCTTCGCCGGATTTGCCCGTATAGAGTTCAAGGTGCTCAAACATCGGGCCTTCGTATTCTTCGTAGGCGAAACTTTCGGCGACACTGCGCCAGGTATCGAAAATGTAGTTCTGGATGCGTTGCGCTTCCGGGTAAAAATCACGCGTGCCCTTGGGCAGCTGAGGAATCTGTATGCTCATAGTGGCAGTAAATGTAGAAAAAGACGAGAGACGAGGGACGAGAGACGAGAGGCGAGATATACGAAACTTGGCGCTTTTAGCGCTTTAGTTGAGTTATCCTCTATGAAAAAAACTGACGGCCGAAGCCGCCAGCTTTTGCACAACAAAAACTCGTTAGTTGAAGTTCTTGCACTCGCCTTTCCATTTGCCCTGTTTGCCAATGATGTTGCCGTCGATGTACTTGCCGCTCGAACCGACGAAATCTGCCTTGCGGAAGTCTTCGCCGCCAAGGTGCCAGCGCATCCAGGCAATCGTAATGGCCATGCCGTCCCATGGGCCGGAACCGTGGCCGTATCCGCCTTCGCTGTTCATTGGGCCGCCAGTCATTTCAATCATGCAGGCGGGAACGCTTGTTGCACTCCTGTAGTCAGAGATAGCGTTGTCGTGTTCCATGCCCTTTTCGCCGAAGACGACACCGGCCGTCTTGGTGGCAGGAATGTTCTTGAACGCACCTCCGTTGCGGTCTCCGCTGTTGTTGAGGAACGCCGTGATAACTCGTTTGTCCTTAATGGCCGCTTGTTCGGATTCAAGGCCACCCATGGAATGCCCGGAACAACCGACTGTATTCATGTCGAGCTTGCCGTTTAGCGGGCTGTTGGAATCCTTGTTCTGCTGTTCCAGCCAGTCGAGCGCCTTTGTGGCTTGGCTGGCGTCGCCCGGAGATTCTTTAAGCGCAATCACCACGAATCCGTGGGAGGCGAGCCTGCGGATCATGCCTTCGTAAGCGTCGGGCTTTTCGCCGCCACCGGGACCCCACACCACGATAGCGTGCTTCTTGTCGCTGGAGAGCTGTTCCGGATAAGCGAGAATTCCTTCGCCATCCCAACCGGTGCGTGTCTTATAGACAACTTTCATCAGGTCTTTTTCTTCTTCCTGGCCTTCGGCGAGGAAAATGCCTCCGCTTGCCTGGGCGACTTCGCTGGAACTTGCCGGAGTTGCTTGGCCTGCGCTGCTGGAACTTGCCGGAGCTGCTTGCCCGTTGCTGGAACTCCCTGGGTTTGCCTGGCCGTTGCTAGAACTGCCCGGTACTGCTTGGCCGTTACTACTGGAATTGGTTTCGCCGCCGATGCTTGAACTGGAACCTGGTACAGTTTGGCCGATGCTGCTGGAACTTCCGGCAGCGGGAGTGCCACCGAAGTTTATTCCGCCACCTATACCCGGTTGTTCGCCCAAGCCGTCGGAACTGCCGGGGGGGACGAAAAGCCCGCCTGAACTTCCCGGTAAAGCGGTTCCATCGCTGGAACTCCCCGGAAATGCGAATCCGTCTGAGCTTGAGGTGATTAAACCCGCGATTTCCGGGGTGGTTTCCGACCCCGGACCGGTGGCGGTCACTTCCGAGTCGTCACAACTTGTGAGGGCGAATGTACTAGCCAAAACAACTACGATGAGTAGTTTTCTCTTTGCCATAAGGCCTCCTTTCCAAAAACATTTTTAATCTATCCTGTTTTTAGGGCCCTAAATCGGAGGCCAGGGGAGAAAATGTTGATTATTTATCCAAGGATTTGTAAACATTTTTTAAGAAGATGGTAGTTTCGTTGGGACGTTTTTTTTTGCTTTTTTTGCGCTAGTTTTGGCTACTAATGCGACTTGTAGACGCTTTTTTTCTTTTCATTTTTTGCTATATTTACAGCGAAAATTTTCAAACGCCTTAAAAGGAAGGTTAATCATGGCTAGAAAGAAGATTGCACTCGTTGGTGCAGGTCAGATTGGTGGTACAATGGCTCTCGTTATCGCCCAGAAGAATCTCGGCGACGTTGTTCTTATCGACATTCCGCAAACTCAGGGCATGCCCAAGGGCAAGGCTCTCGATATCATGGAAGGCCGTTCCGTCATCAACTCCTCTGTCGATCTTCAGGGCTCTACCGACTACGCCGACCTCAAGGGTGCGGACGTGGTTATCGTTACCGCCGGTTTCCCGCGTATGCCGGGCATGAGCCGTGACGACCTCCTCGACAAGAACTGCGGCGTGATTAAGACCGTTGCCGAAGCCATCAAGGCCAACGCTCCGGATGCTTTCGTTATCGTCATCACGAACCCGCTCGACGCTATGGTCTACAACATGCAGAAGCAGTCCGGTCTCCCGGCCAACAAGGTCATCGGTATGGCTGGTGTGCTCGACTCTGCCCGTCTCGCTTGCTTCGTCGCCGACGAACTCGGCGTTTCCGTCGAAGACGTGAAGGCCCTCGTGATGGGCGGCCACGGCGACACGATGGTCTCCATCATGGAATGCGTGACTGTTGCCGGTATCCCGGTTTCTCAGCTCATGAGCAAGGAAAAGTTTGCCGAACTCGCCAAGCGTACCGCCGGTGCCGGTGGCGAAATCGTGAACCTCCTTGGCCGCGGCTCCGCCTTCTACAGCCCGGCAACTTCTGCCGTGCACATGGCCGAAGCCTACCTCCTCGACAAGAAGAACGTGTTCTCCTGCGCTGCCATGCTGAACGGCGAATACGGCGTGAAGGGCCTCTACTGCGGCGTGCCTGTCGTGGTTGGCGCTAACGGTGTCGAGAAGATTCTCGAAGTTTCCATGAACGACGAAGAAAAGGCCGCTTTCGCCAAGTCCGTTGAGGCTTGCAAGAAGAACGCCGAATGGGTCGACGCTCACACGTAATATAATTGACATTTGCGCTTCACTTGTCATTGCGAGCGAAGCGTGGCAATCTCATTTTAAGAAAAACTCCCTCGGCGATGCCGGGGGATTTTTGCATATTATTCCATAATCCACGCTCTTGATTCAAATTTAATCCAACATAAAATTATTTTTTTATTGTTTGATAATATATTTATGTTATGCGTGACTACTTTAGTTGTTTAGCCATTCTTTTTTGTGTGGTGGCCTTGTTTATGGGACGGGGTTATTGCGCTGTAGAGGATACTCCGCTAGATTCGGCTGGCTTGTTACGTTGCCGTAATTCGATGATGGAAGCCCTGCGAGACAATCGCCTCGATGACCTCAAGCGGATTGTCGAAAAAGCAGAAAAACTCAATAAGACGACCGAGCGGCCGTTGTTTTACGATAGCGAAAAGCTTTTGGTTAAATATTTTTTAAAGGATTTTGAATTTCTTAGCAATGTAGATTCCGTGGCGCTTTATAACACGAGTACCATGTCGCTTTATTATATTGATGAGAAGAAGGCTGTGAAAGGCTTTTACGATAATTTCTATTTTGAAATTAAGGATAAAATGGCTGAGGAATTGCAGTCGGGGAAGCTCGTAAAGACTCTTGACGAAATAGAAAATGAGAGTGACAGGGCTTTTGTTTTTATCTTGCTTGTTGGCCTGTACGAAAGCAAAGTTCAAGTATCCTCGTTGATCGAAGAGCGCAAGGCGCAGCTCTCAAATCGTAAGCAGTTGGATTATCTAGTCGGAAAATACTGGACGGATATATTTTTCGACAACAATAAGAGTCGCTGGGTGACGCTGGGTGCTTTATTTGGCGTTTATGCAGGCGATATCTCTGACAAAGTTGAAAATTCTATAGGCTTCAACATTGGATGGGGCAGAATACGTGAGAAAATCCTGTATGGATTCATCTTTGATATTCAAAAGGGGGATTATGCTGAATCGGATTCACTTTATTTCTTTGATGCTGGCCTTGAATTGAATGCCGGATATGCCTTGTATAGAAGGGGCTTTGTGACTCTTTATGGGCTCGTAAATGCGGGAGGCCGATTTAATTCGCTAGAAGAGAACGATGATGTCGACAAAAAAAGGAAGTTGCCATATCAGTTCTACCCGGCGTTTGGCGCTGGTATGGTGTTGGATTTTTGTGAACCGAACATTGGAATTGGCTTACGCTACAGGAGTGGGGTGGAAAATGTTTGGGCAGACGATGTCGTAAAGGCGTCCGGATTCCGGTTCTACTTTTCTATTGAATTGTTGCTTGCTCCGCGTGAGCGTAAACCTTTTGAATATGACGATTGATTCAAAAAACGTGTAGATTGTTGAATCTTTTTGCTTACCTATAGTTGAACCAGTAGGCGATGTTGAGATTGAATCGCGGGCCTTTCCAATCGGCATGTTCATATAGGTTGGTGAGGCCGTAGGTGAAGTTGGAACCGAGTTCCAGGCCAATCCGGAAGGTGTAGCCAAGACCTGCGGTGATACCTGCGTAAACGTTTTCATTTGTTTCAATGTCGGTCCATTCATCGGTACGATCGTTGTAGTATTTTTCGAACAAACTGAAATCGAATACAGGGCCGAATTCACCAAAGAATCCTTCCGTGAAATAACATCTGGCCATTATCGGGAGTTCGATGCCCATTGCGACATCCGTGCTGCTATAATCTTCGGAATAGTCTTTGCCTTCGAACGAGAATGCGCGGAGAACAAAGCCAAGTGCCGGATGGATGGCAAGAGAAGGGGTGATTGCGAACATCATGTCGAAAGTGAGTGCGACGTGGGACCTGTATCCGGCTTCGTCGGTAAAATCGGGGGCATCTTTTCCAGTGGAGAATTCGACACCATCGGTGTACATGAGACCGAAAACGGTGGATTTGTTGACTACGGCCGAAGCGTTTGCGACAAAGGCAACAAGCGTGGCTACGATAAAGATGAGTTTTTTCATGGTTTCCTCAAGGTGGGGGATTTTATAACAAATTAGGAAAACTCCTTTCTTTTGTCTAATATTTTTTTCCCAATTTTAATTATAAACTTGCGCATCAAAATCTGTTGACTTTTTATTATTTGAATAATTTTAAAATCGTTAGGAAATGTGTAAATTTTACGAAAATGTTGACATTTAATAAAAATGTATTGTTGACTTTGGGCTAAATAAAAGGTATATTCAAAACATAAACCTCTAAAACGGAGCCGTTTATGCTTTTTTGTATGGGATTTTGTTGCCGTTTTGGCGCTATGTTCGGGTTTGTTGGCCTGGGGGTTGCGTTTGGAGTGTCTGCGGTTTTCGCTGCCGACTGGTATGCGAAAGACAACTTGCAGCCCGGCCACGACCCGAGCATGGTGCGGTTCGAGGACGGCTACGCCCTCATGAGCACGAACAACAATCTGCAACTGTGGACCTCTGAAGACGCCTACACCTGGCGCGACCACAAGTCGACCGTGAGTGCAATTCCGCAGTGGGCTTACGAGTATGCGCCGGGCACTGAGGGAATCTGGGCTCCAGATATACATTATATAAACAATGAATATCGTGTGTATTACTGCGTTTCCGTTTTCGGCAAGCGCTCTTCGGCTATCGGTTACCAGGCGACGGCTTCGATTATGCCTGGAACGGAGGGCTACGGCTGGAAGGACCATGGCCATGTTTTCCACACCGTGACTTCGGACAAGTACAACGCGATTGATGCCGACGTGGTGCGCGATACCGAGGGTAATTATTGGATGGCGTTCGGTTCGTTCGGGCTCGGCATTCAGCTGATCAAGCTGGATGCGCAATCGGGTTACCAGGCGAGCGATGACAAGACGGTTTATAACATTGCCCGCCGTACGACCAAGGCGAGCGAGGGTGCGGAAGAAGGACCGAGCCTCATTGAACATGGGGGGAAGTATTTCCTCTTTACAGCTTGGGACAAGTGTTGCCAGCAGGGTGCGAACATCGAGCAGACTACCTACAAGACGGCTTACGGCCGCGCCGACAAGGTGACGGGCCCGTACAAGGACCGCGCAGGGAACGATATGGCGACCGGTGGCGGCACGATTCTCTTGGAACGTTACGGGCGCTACGTGGGGCCGGGCGGCGGCGAGGCCTTCCAGGACTTGAACCGCGTGCGCTTTGTGCATCACTACTATGATTTGAATGGCGACAAGTACAACCATATCCACATCCGTGATGTCGTGTTTACCGAGGATAACTGGGTTGAGATGGGACAGCCCTTCCTCGGGCGTTATTTGAGTGCCGAAGTCGAGCATGGTGCGCTGACGCGTGCTGTGTCGGGCGACCTCGCGATTACGCGGAGCAGTACGGCCTCGAACGGGGAATACCTTGCGTATGTGAATACCGAGGGCTCCAAGGTTCGCCTGCCGATGAACATAATGCAGGCGGGAGACTACCTGCTGCGTTACCGCTATGCGAACGGTGGCGATGCGGCTGCGACGCACAAGGTGACGGTGAATGGCAAGTCGCAGACGGTGACGCTCCCGCCAACGGGGGAGTGGGGCACATTTCCTGAAAAATCTGTCGTGATGGTGCCTGCGACACTCAAGCGTGGCGGCAACTTCATTGAACTCGAACCGGAACCGAATGGCAATTTTGCGGAACTCGACCGCATCGACTTCTTGCGTGTGATTCGCGATACGATTCCGGCGAACGGCTTTGACAACGGCATCCGCGTGCGTCTGACGGCAGATGACGAGTTCGCCATCAAGGACGGCGGCTATGCGATTTTCGAGAACGTGGTGACGGATTCCATCAAGTCTGTGGAAGTGGCTATCGAGGTGAAGAGCCTTGCCGGCGGCAAACTCAGCATTCGCGACGGCAAGAAAGACGGGACCGTTCTTTCGGAATGCGAACTGGTGGCGGCCAACGAGAAATTCACATCTAAGGGCTGGACGATGGTGACTTGCTCGAACCTCGAGAGTATCGGCGGCGTGAAGGATTTTTACCTGACGGCATCCGGCATTTCGGGCGAGGCAATCGTCAGGAACATCGTGTTCGCAAGTTCGCCGGGGGAGATTGTCTGCAATCAAGAACCGTGCGGCGACCCGCTTTCCAGTTCCTCTTTGGCTAATTTGACCGGTTCATCTAGCAGCTCGGGGATTGCTGGTATTTTGTCGAGTTCTTCGGGCACGGACGCGATTGTTCCGCATGTTGTTCGCCACGATTCTCAAGCGCCCGCCCGCAAGGCGTACCGCGATCTCAAGGGCCGTTGGTATGAAAAGCAAATTCCGTATAGGGTTCTGTTCTAACTATATTTTGGCGCACAAGATTCTGGAAAAAGAGGATATACGGTGAGTCTTTTTGAGCATCGAACCATAGGGTCCATGGTATTGTTGCTAAGGAACGTAGTGACTGTGGCAATCACTTGCCTGTTTCTTGTTCTTGCCGCCTGTGGCGACGATGACAGCAGTTTAGCCCCGCACGACGAGGATTTTTCTTCGTCTGTATGTGAGGATTGTGATGATTCCAGCAGCAGCGTGAAGTCAAGCAACTCGGCGAAGACATCTTCCAGCGTCACATCGAAGTCGAGCGAATCTGCGGAGTCTTCCTCTAGCGTCACACTGGAGTCGAGCTCGAGCTTGTCCAGCAGTAGTGAATATGTGCCGTTTGACCATTCAAAAGCCTTTGATGGCACTCTTTGGCGAGCTGGTGCGTATAAGACCTTCATTGATACGCGAAATGGACGAGAATACTATTATCTCGAAATGGAAGCAAATGGAAAGTCGCTAAAAGTTATGGCCGAAAACCTCAATGTCGGAGATATGGTTAGAGGATACAAGGATCAGCAAGATGATTCCAAGATAGAACGCTACTGTTATGATAACGACACCACAAATTGCGACCGATATGGTGGCCTTTACCAGTGGGCCGAGACGATGCAGCTGCCGAGCGAATGCAATACCAAGAGTTGTGCGGACCTTATCCAAGAAAACCATCAGGGAATTTGCCCGAATGGCTGGCGCCTGATGACTGCCGCAGATTTTGAATTTATCGTAAAAAGCAATGGAAATACGCATGGTGTAGAGGGAACCCGCTCAACATTCGGTTTCGGTGGATACAATACAACTGGTTTCAGCCTTGTTGGTGCAGGATATAATTGGAATCATTCATTTAAACGTTTGAATGAAGTGGCTTTTTGGCATTATCCTCAAGAGGGTACTTTAGGTGAGGAAACATCTCTTGTGGGACTTCAGGGGACTACATCAACTACAATAGGTGAGCAAAGTACGCTTAAAACCCATGGTTTCTCCGTCCGCTGCGTGATGGTTGAATAATCCATACCATGTCCAAAAAACATCAAATTTTGAATTAAATCAATTTTTGTCATAATCTGACATTGCAAAAAAATTATATTTACTCGTAGACACTAGGTCTACGATTATGCTTCATGTGACTGATGCGAAATATATTGGCGATTACAAGATATCCGTCGAATTCAGTGACGGATGCCGTTTTATCGCTGATTTCGAAAGCGTCATCAAGTCGGACCACCGACCCATCGTGCAGCAACTTGCAGATGTCAATATCTTTAGGGACTTCACGCTGCAAGCGCACACGATCACTTGGCCGAATGGAGTCGATTTCGCCCCGGAATTCATCAAGAGCCTTCAAAAAACCGAACTAAGTCCGATATAACATTCGGGGGTCTTAGGGGGAGGCTTCCCCTTACGCAGATTGTTTGGTCAGGCTTACGCAGTGGCGGCCTTTCCGGGCGACAAGCTCGTAGCCCAAAGAGGAAAGCAGGGCGTTCAACGTTTTCAGCGTGATGTTTACGGGCTGCATGGCACGCAGGTTCTGGATTACAGAGGTTGAAATACCCGATGCCTTCGACAAGGCCCGCACGCTAATATCCTGCTCGGACATGGCATCCAGCAGTAGCTCCGACAGCAAAAAGTTTGCATATTCCTTTTCAAACGCCTTTTTCTGCTTCGGGTCTTCCATAACCCTTTCAAAAGTTGATTTAGCCTTTTTCATAATACTCGTCCTTTAAAATTTGTTCGTTGTAGAACCATTCTACTGTAAAGCATTGGCCATCGTAGGCGACATATTCCTTCATTCCAAATGTATCTCCTTTTTGATACAGTGTCAAGAGCAAAAAACAAAAAAAAGTCGGCTTTTGATATATGAAATCCCAGATTCCTCTGGGGATATAACAAAAGTCGGCTTTTCTAGTCGAATGTGGCTTGTAGGCGGAAATCCGCTACCAGTGCCTGTTAGGGGTTAATATACAAAAATCATGAGAAAAAGATAAATACCGTTTTTTTGGGGGGTGGGCATGGGTATATTTTTCTATCTTTACGCGCATGAAAGTTTTTTTATACGACACGACCCTCCGCGACGGTAACCAAGACCGTAAGATAAGCCTTTCTCTCGCCGACAAGTTGCAGATTGCGCGAATTCTTGACCATTTCGGTTTTGACTACATCGAGGGGGGCTGGCCCAATCCGAGCAACCCTACCGACGAGGAATTCTTCCAGAAGATCAAGGAAGTCAAGCTGAAGCACGCGAAGATTGCGGCTTTCGGTTCCACTCGCCGCCCGAAGGTGCTGCCCGAGAAGGACCCGCTGCTGCAGGCGCTCGTGAAGTCGGGCGCTCCGGTCAAGACGATTTTTGGAAAGAGCTGGGATTTGCACGTCACGGACGTCATCCGCACGACGCTTGAAGAGAACCTCGACATGATCGAGTCCTCCGTCGACTACCTCAAGGACCATTCCGAAGAGGTGATTTACGATGCGGAACATTTCTTTGACGGCTACAAGGCGAACCCGGAATACGCTCTCGAGACGCTGAAGGCGGCCGAACGCGGCCGCGCGGACTTTATCGTGCTTTGCGACACGAACGGCGGCACGATGCCGTGGGAACTCGAGAAGATTGTGAAGGACGTGAAGAAGGTCGTTTCGACGCCTATCGGCATCCACGTGCATAACGACGCGGGCCTGGGCGTGTGCAACAGCCTGTTTGCCGTGAAGAGCGGCGCTACCATGGTGCAGGGCGTGGTGAACGGTTACGGTGAACGTTGCGGAAACGCGAACCTCACGACGATTGCTGCCGACCTGCATTTCAAGATGGGCGCGAAGTTCTTTGCCGCGAAAAAGATTGCAAGGCTCCGCCAGCTGAGCAGCAACGTGGACCAGATTGTGAACCTGCCGAGCGACGTGCATGCCCCGTACGTGGGCGATGCGGCGTTCGCGCACAAGGGCGGTGCCCATATCGACGGCGTGATGAAGGTTAGCCGTAGTTTCGAGCATATCGACCCGCACGAAGTCGGCAACGACCGCGTGTTCGTCACGAGCGACCAGGCGGGCGGTTCCCTCGTCGTGGAAAAGCTCAAGGCCATCAAGCCGGGCATCGACAAGA
>JAEERM010000084.1 GCA_016285835.1 Fibrobacter sp. | reverse complement strand
CCGTAATGTCGAACAGGCGCAACACCAGCTTTCCCTTGCCATTTTTTGCCTGGTTGACACGCTTTTCGGAGACTTCCCAGAAGGCATGCAGCCAGTTCGGGTCCTTCTGCATGAGCACAAGGTATTCAGCATCAAAAGGTTGTTCCAACTTGGCGGCCGGAGCCTTTGCAACAGGTTTTGCTACTGGTTTTGTTACAGGTTTCGCGGTGGCCTTGGCAGCCGGCTTCGGAGCGGATTTAGCAACAGGCTTGGCAGCCGACTTGGCAGCGACAGCCTTTGCGACAGGTTTCGTTGCAAGCTTGGCGGGAGCCTTGGCAACAACCTTGGCAGGAGCCTTAGTGGCGGCCTTCACAGGAGCCTTGACAGCAGGCTTTACGGCCGGCTTTGCAGCGGGCTTGGCAGACGCCTTCGGTGCGGGTTTAGCAGCCGGCTTGGTGGCCGACTTGGCAGCGACAGCCTTTGCAACAGGTTTCGTTGCAGGCTTGGCGGGAGCCTTGGCTGCAACCTTGGCCACAGGTTTAGCGGTGGCCTTCGCAGCAGGCTTTGCGGCGGGTTTAGCAGCCGGCTTCGCAGCAACCTTTTTCACACTCTTTGTTTCTGTTTTTGTGTCCTTAACATTCTTCTTAACAGCCATTTTCAAGCCTCCTTCTTTTTAAATCGTCCAGATTCGCGGTTATCTTCCGCGAGTTTGGCCCCAAGTGCCAACACCCATCAGGCCCACACGGATTCCGAAGAACAATTCTTCCCAGTCCCCGTGCCCACCCGTGGTGCGCTTCCCTCCTTGCAAGGCCAAGTCAATAGTCGTTCCCTTCTTACCCATGGGGAGTCCGGCCCCGATAGAGCCACCATATTCGTAGACATCTTTCACGTACCAACTTTTCATCCAGCCACCAAAACGGAAAGTCGTCCTATCCAAGTATGATTCATAGAACAACGGGCTGCCATCGCGCTGATAACCCAAGGCAATCATGAAATCATTCTGCGTTTCGGTCACTTTAGGCAAGTCCCAGCTCCCGGCAATATTCTCGACATCGGTGTCCCAGGCGCGCCACTGCACATCCATCATCACGTTATGGCGTTTATATAGGCGATAATTCACGCCCGTTGCCAAAAGGGCCGGAAATTCAATTTCGCGAATACTGCGAGTGGGCTTCAAGGTATCCACTTGGCTAAAACGCAGATTGTAAGTCAAATCGTTCCGCAAAGTATAGGGTGTCGTATAAGAGAAGTAGTACGACGATTGGCGACCGCGGAACTGCATGGCCAAAGTGTAGTAAGCGGGATGATCCTTAATTTCCCATGTTCCACTCACATAGTCCGTCACCATGGACTCATTCGTCGCCCAGGAATCCTTCTTGCTCACCTCGCTATTGTCAGGGCCAAGAGTCAGGCTACGTTCCACATTACCCATCACGAAATGAGCGGACGCACCCAACGACATCATGCGGAAGAACGGCAAGCGCACCGAGTAAGCCGGAACGATTTCGTAAATGCTACCCTGATACTTGATCTCGGCATCCATCCTGGAAGCGGAATCCTGAACATCCTCCTCCATATTGGACGCATAGTGCTGCCAAAGGGAAAGACCTATCGCACCGAAAGTCCCCATCGGGAAAGAAACGTTCAACGAAGGCAAAGAGATATTCGTCGTAGAATATGTAGACTTATCGCTTTCGGCAGTCGTCATGTCGATGAGGAAATTCAAGTTGAACACGACCTTGGTATCAAAAGCCATACGAGCAGGGTTCACGACAGACGCACCTTCGGCATCGCCGGTCTTAGCGCCACCCGCAAAACCGCGGCCAGCAGTATTCGCCATTCCACCAAGTGAATTTTCTTCTCCAAGAGCATCGATACCCAACATTGATGCCGAAGCCAGACAAGCAGCACAAAGGATCAAGCACAACAGCTTATTCATCATCACCTCCACGCTTGGTGGCAAGCCACAACTTGAGTGTCGCCGGTTTCTTCATCATGCTGGAGAAGTCGTAGCGGGCGTAATCGTAATGGCTAAGGTACACATAACTTGTATCGCCTTTAGAGACCTTCATCTCAACCGTGTCCCCATTGACAATACGCGTCTTGACAGTATCTTTTTGGATAATCTTGGTCTTGAAAGTGGAGTCGTTGTCCTGCAACTGCGGGTAATACAAGAACATCGTGAACTTCGGCTTTGCACCATAGTTCGCGCGGTTGAGGAAATCTCGCATGCCCTGCGTAACCTGAATAGTCAAGGAATCCCCTTTGTAGAACACCATGTTCTTGTGACCACTCTTTACAACATCCGTCTTATTCAACTTGTAGAATTCCTGCACTGTCACTTCCTTATCCGAGCTGTCGATAATGGAACCGGTCATAACCCGAATTGGCAAGCCAAGATGATTTTCGCCCTTGGAATCATCTCGAGCAAATGTCAATTGAGCAAGGACCACAGCCTGACGGACATCATAGTCATCCCCATTCTTATAAGGGAATTCGTCTCCATAAAATTCGGACAACGCCTCAAAAATGGGCTCTGTCGGATACTCAAAAACAATTGAATCTTTAACACCGCCATGCAAGACGAGGCAATCCGAGCAATCATTATTGACGATGACATTGGCCATGCGGTACGGGGTATAGGTCAAGACTTTGTAAAGAGTATCCCCTTTATCAATAGACCTAAAATTGAAGGAAGCCAGTTTCTTTGTGTTACTCAAAGTGTAGAAACGGTACAAGTTTTCTGTCTCGGGTGCAGCCATGCGCATTTCCAGATGGCAGTATTTATGGCATGTTTTGAGACTATCCAGGAATTCCCCCGGAATTTCAAAGAGAACTCGGCCATCCGCTTTTTTCACATTTATAGAATACGTGGTATCAACGACGGCATCCGGTTTCCATTTTTTAAGGCTCCTCTGCCATACGGAATCCGAGACATCGTAAAGGCTATCCAAGAAGGCCTTTTTCTTGCCTTTCCGCAGTTTCCAGCTTACATTGACCTTTAGTTTTTCCTTGATAGGCAAAAGCTCTACAGGAATGTTCTTATCTTTATAGAACGACGTTAAAACATACAATGCGACATGCGCACCTGTCGTATCGGCTTTCTTGAAGTGTTTCAAGAATAAGGAATCATCTTTCTTAGAACCATACAGGAACTCAAAAGCCATTTCATGCGACATGTTGGCAGAGTTTCCAAAGACAATGCGGCCATCCATGATAAGCGGAGTGGAATCCCTATAGACATTCACTTCCGACGGGACAAGACCATCTACACTAACCGTCTGAACCTTGTAGCTGTCCGGCAATCCCTGGTCCAAAAGCCAGTTACCGAGACCATCCTCATCGGAATCGAATAGGCAAGCAGAAAGGGCCAAAGTTCCTATGGCCAAAAAGGACAATAAAACAAATTTTTTCTTCACGCGGATCTCCGAATCGTGTTGAACTTTTTTCGAGCTATAATATAGAAAATCCCCCTTATTCCAACCCAAATAGCATTCAAAAAATAGAGCCATACTGAGGCCGGCCGTCCATAGACAAAAAAACAACCGAAATATCTATCAAAAAAATCATTCAAAGTGCAAAAAACATATATTAATCGTTGACCAAAAAAACATTTCGAGGCGACCATGAATTATAGATCTTTCTTAAGAAAATCCATTTTGATTATCACGGGATTCTTTTGGGCTAGTTGCGGTGAAGACGACGCACAGCCCATCACCATCAACGAACCCGCCCCGGAATCAAGTTCAGCCCTCGAATCCAGCAGCTCTGAAAATTCCTTACTGCAATTGAGCAGTTCCAACGGCACTTCCGAATCGTCATCTTCGGCTCCGACTGGGGACGTTTCCAGCAGCAGCGGCGAGCAATTCAAGCTAGCCAGCGACACAAGCGTAACCTGCACATCGAAACAAACCTCCTACAGTGAATGCGTAAACACAGCCGGTTCTTCTGGCGAAACATGCTACTCCATTGAAAGCGATTTGCGCATCAACACAACACTGACTATCGAAGAACTGATTAAAATCGAAGACCGCCTGGAAAATTGCGTTGAAGCAGTCACCGTTTACGGTGTTTCTCCCTGTATGCCGCGAGCAATAACGTTTACCGAATATAATTGTTCAAACGGCAAAACCTATACATATTTAAAGGACGGGTTAGTTTATACAAACGCCGAGTACGACAGCTTGTTCAATAGCAGTTCCAGCGAGGCATCCAGCAGTTCGACTGCTCCCGCTCCGCTCTGCCAAAAGAGCGATTTCATATATAAGCATGATGCTGTTGAAGATATATCAAAAGAAAAGTTAGACAGCCTCGCCACGGCAGGCGAAACCGTTTCCGACAGCCTGAAAAAATGCGTCAGACGTTCGTTCCCGTATGAGGAAGGGAAATATGCAAAGACCCAGATTTGCGACGGCGACACAACCGTGAACCCGCGTTACCAGGCAAAGCTGGATTCCATCCGCGAAGAAATCGACAAGACAATCAATCTTTGCAAGGCGCCCGATGTTCCGGCCGACAGCACAAAAACACCGGCGGACAGCACCGGCACCCCAGCAGACACCACCAACACCCCGGCCGAATAGGACAGCCCTCGAGCCCCGAACCTCGAGCCTTATTTCTCTCGTCTTTCGTCTGTAGGGCGTAGCCCGTTCTCTCGTCTTATTACTATATTTGTCCCCGTAAAATCAAGAGGACATTATGGCCCAATTCAACGCGCATTTCAGGAACATCAACGGGGACGATACCTACCCGCTGACCGACGTCATTTACCGCAGCAAGGTGGACGGAAGCCTGCTCGAAGTCGAACACGACCGCCAGGCCCTTGCAAGCAAGAGCCCCGACGAATGGAAGAAACTCTTTGCCGAACGCCGCATGAGCTTCGAACCCGCCGACATGAGCGGTATCTGGAGCAAGCGCGAGATGGTTCTCCCCGACATGCCGCTCGAAGACATCGTGACGATGCGCGAAGGCTGGAGCCCGCTCTTTGACGCCGCCCCCTTGGCCCGCGAACTCGGCATCGGAAGCCTCAAGGTGAAGCTTTGCGGCAACTCCCATACGGGTTCTTTCAAGGACCTCGGCATGACGGTCCTCGTGAGCCAAGTGAACCACATTATCAAGAAGGGCATCCACCCGATTGACGCCGTGGCCTGCGCCTCTACCGGCGACACCTCCGCCGCTTTGAGCGCCTACTGCGCCAAGGCCGGCATCCCGAGCATCGTATTCCTGCCCGCCGGCAAGACGAGTGTGGCCCAGCTGATCCAGCCGATTAGCAACGGCAGCATCGTGCTCGCCCTAGACACCGACTTTGATGGTTGCATGAAGATTGTCCAGCAGGTCACTGCCGACAACCGCATCTACCTCGCCAACTCCATGAACAGCCTCCGCGTGGAAGGCCAGAAGACGATTTCTCCGGAAATCTGCCAGGAAATGGGCTGGAAGGTGCCCGACACCGTGATTATCCCGGGCGGTAACCTCGGTAACGTCAGCGCCCTCGCCAAGGGTTTCGAAGACTGCAAGGCCATGGGCCTTATCGACCGCATCCCGCGCATTATCGTGGCTCAGGCCGAAAACGCCAACCCGTTCGCCAAGGCATTCGAACGCGGCTTCGACAAGCTCGAACCCATGCAGGCCAAGAAGACGCTCGCCAGCGCCATCCAGATCGGTAACCCGGTCAGCTATCCGAAGGCCGTGCGCGCCATCCAGAAGACGAACGGCATGGTCGTGAGCGTCACCGAAGAAGAACTCGCCAATGCAGCCCACCGCGGCGACCGCATCGGTCTCTACTGCTGCCCGCATACGGGTGTTGCCCTCGGCGCCCTCGAAAAGCTCGTGGCCGCAGGCAAAATCGACAAGGAAGAGAACGTGGTCGTCATCAGCACGGCACACGGCCTCAAGTTCACCGAATTCAAGGTCGGCTACCACGAAAAGAAGCTCGAGAACATAGCCTCCAAGTTCGCGAACCCCGTGTTCAAGGCCCCGGCAGACCTCGGCGCCGTCATGGACATCCTCAAGAAAGAGATGGCGGAAAGAAGAAGATAAGAGGCTAGAATCTAGGATCTAGAGGCTAGAGTGTTTAAAGGCTCCGCGCTATGCGCGGAGCTTTTTATTTGCAGGTATTTGCAGCATCGCGCGAAACTACATACAAAAGAAGAACTAAAAGAAAGGGCCCTCTTGCGAGAGCCCTTTCCTAAGAAGGAGAAAATATGAGAGATTACAGAACCTTGAACTTATCAGGAGGGGAGCAACGATAAAGTTGTATAAGGATTTACCTTTCACCTGCTCACGACCTAGAATATAGCCAAAAAACAAATTGACGGATATTTTATTTTACTTATTTGAAACAACGATTTTAAATACGTCAACTTTTGTTTTCAAAGTTCGTTTTTTTTCATTATTCTTCGCGGAAAACAATCTTGCATTTCGGAACAAAACGGAAGCCGCCGCGGCGGTGACGTTCGATTTCGAAGTACTTCTTCACGCCTTCGTTTTCCTTGCCGTCCTTGTCGTCGGTGCCATTGATATGGGCAATGACGCGGTTCAAGCGGCTTTCGAAATTCGGGCGGAGCGGATCCATGCAGATAGCCGAGTCGCGCTTGAATTCGCGGTTCTCGTATTCTTCACGACCGGTCGCAGTGTATTCGCGAAGCAGGTTGCGAAGGATTCGAGCCGGAACGTTGCGCATGAGGTGCTTGCTGTTCACGGAAATGGAGTCGTCGCTCTTGTAGTAAACAATCGTCACGGAATCGTTCATGGC
Organism: Fibrobacter sp.; assembly: GCA_016285835.1. Classification (GTDB taxonomy): domain Bacteria; phylum Fibrobacterota; class Fibrobacteria; order Fibrobacterales; family Fibrobacteraceae; genus Fibrobacter. The sequence goes on along the minus strand of JAEERM010000084.1, from coordinate 9,332 downwards.
ATCAAGGAGCTGTTCCTGCGCCTTCTGGATGGGCTGCCAGGCCTCGAACTCCTGCTTGACGACAGAGTTCATCAACTTGATGAACGGTTCGACGCAACTGATATTCGCCTTGAACTTCACATCGAGGATGTTTGCCGGAGCACCATAGAAGCACCCCTCTCTGACCAGAACCGTTTTCGTTTTCGGATCAATGACATCCTTGGTTGCCAGTACGCAACCGATTTCCAATTCTCTTTCTTCTTCCCACTTGATGCCGCACTTTTTCACGCACTCACCAAAGAGGGTGCTCTTGCCGACCGCTTCGCCGTTGACATAGACATCACCATCCCTCATTTCAACAGGGAGGCGATTTTCCATAGCTTCGATAAACGAGGTCTGCGAGGCGAGGAAGTTCATGTGTTCGTAGGTCGGAGTCCCCAAAAGAAGCGGGCCGACGCGGAACATGCCGATGATCCAGCGCATCGGGTTGGACACCAAAGCACTCGGAGTTTCGAACTTATAAGTAAAAAGCATCTCGCGATTTTCAGCCACGACCTCGTTACGTAGTACGGCCGCCTGTTTAAGAAATTGGTAACGTTTCGGTATGATTTCCAGGCAGAGTTCGCGGACATCCTTGCAAGAATAGAAGGACGAAATATAAGGCAGGTAGGTACGCAGGACGCACCGAGACGGAATAGCCTCGAAATCCGAGCAGCGCTTGACGATGCGCTCGATGAACTCGTCCGGATTTTCCCCTCGTTCATACAGCCACGAAACGACATTGTTCGCGATGAAACGGTGGGTTTCTTCATCGATAACGGAATCTCCAAAGTAGAGATCGTTCAGAAGTTTCACATTAAAGCGAGGATCTCTCTTCACCAACGTCAGAATTTCCTTGACGGAATAGGAAAGGAGAAGCTCAATGTGAATCAATTGAAGAAACAGATTGGATACCATAATTGTACCTCGTACCTAGAACTTTTGTTTGGCAAAATGTAGCAAAACTTTGTAGAAACAACCAATTTTGTCTATATTTTTGTCATGAAAATGGCCGAAATACACCAATTACCCGACGAAATCATCAATAAAATTGCCGCCGGAGAGGTTATTGAGCGCCCCGCATCCGCCGTAAAGGAACTTATTGAAAACGCCATAGATGCGGAAGCGACCCGTATTCAAGTCCAGATTGAGCAGGGCGGGAAGGCAAAAATTCTCGTTTCGGACAACGGGAAAGGCATGGGACAAGCCGATCTCGACATTTGCTACCTCCGCCACACGACATCCAAACTGCACAGTGCAGATGACCTTTTCCACCTGCACACGAACGGTTTCCGTGGCGAAGCCGTGGCATCGATCGCCGCCATATCCAAAATGACGATTACCAGCGCCACCGACGATGGCGAAAGCGGCCGTATCATACTGAAAGGCGGAGAAGTCGTCGAAAAGCAAGACATCCAGGCCAGCCGGGGGACGACATTCCTCATCGAAGACCTATTCTTCAACACCCCTGTCCGCAGAACTTTCCTCGGCAGCGACACCTCCGAAGGGACCCGTGTGCTGGACGTGGTCATCCGAGCCGCCGTCGCCCACCCTGAAATCCGCTTCGACTACAAGGTAGGAGACAAGTCCGTATTCATCGGAGTCCCAGGAGAACTCAAGAATCGCCTCGCCGAAGCCATCGGTTCGGGCGTTGCCAAAAACCTCTTGCCCGTCGACTACACCGAAGCCCAGATTCACGTTTCCGGTTATATCTCCCCTGTCACCGAGACAAACGGCAAGCGCCACCACCAGTTCCTGTTCATGCGAAACCGCCCCTTCGAAAGCAAGCTGATTGGCAAGGCCGTCTCGCAGGCGTACGAGCCCTACGGAGCACAATGCAAGCCGGTCACGGTGCTGTTCCTCGACATGCCCGACATGGAATTCGATGTGAACGTCCACCCGGCCAAGCGCGAAATCCGGTTCGCCAACCAGAACCTGGTATTCCTCGTCGTAACGCATGCCATCCGCGAAACGTTCAAGGCCGCCATGGAGGCATCCTCCCCCATCATCGACCTGTCCGACGAAAAATACGAGACCTTCACCAATCACTCTACCGGGGCTTCCCCAGAAAGTTATCACACCGATGTTGGCTTCGTGAGCCAGAAGATGCCCTCGCAAGACAGCTTCAAACTCGCCGAACGCAAGCCGCCCAAATACACCACAGAAGACGACACCGTACAAGACCTGTTCTCGCAGCCGGAACTTGGGAAAATCATCTCGTTGGAACCTGGGCAACAAAATGTACAAGCCGCAGCACCCCAACAAGAACAGCCCTGGGCGCCGCCCACATTTTTCCAAGTGGCAAACACCTACATCGCGGGCGAAGATGCCGAAGGCCTGCTCATCATCGATCAGCATGCAGCACATTCACGCATTCTCTACGAGCAGGCACTAGAGACCCTTGCTTCGGGAGCGGCACTGGAAAGCCAGGAACTCCTGTTCCCCGAACTCATCGAGTTTTCGAAATTGGAGCAGGAACTTTTCCATTCCGTAGAAGCAGATCTCAAGCATTTGGGATTCTACATCGAGCATTTCGGCGGCGACACGTTCCAAATCCGAGCCATCCCGAGTGCGCTATCGCTTTCCAGGGCGACCAAGGCCGTCCACGAATTTTTGGACAGTGTCAGCAGCGGGGACCGCAACGACATGGTCAAGATTCAGGACACCATCGCGAAGTCTTGGGCCAAGACGAACGCTTACCAAGCAGGCGACAAGCTCAAGCCCGAAGAAATGGCGATGCTCGTAAGCCAGCTCATGACAATGGACGATCCACTCAAATCGCCCTACGGCACACCGACGTTAATGCGACTTTCTCTCGACGAACTGTCCAAGAAATTCAAGCATTAACTCGCGGGCAGTCATGCCCCCAGAAAGTTTCGACCTTATCGACTGTATGACAATGTCTGTCGATTGTGATACAGCCTTTTGGCATGCGCCTAAAATGCGCTTTGCCAAATCGTTCGAATTCGCAAAAGGCGGAGCAATAAACTCTTCGTAAAAAGGCTCTCCGGCAATCAGGTTCGGGAGGCCAAAACTTTTGGAACGGACGAGTATCTTCCCAAGCACATAGGTCAACAAATCTGGCTTCGTGCAAATGACCATCGGAGTCGCCGCCAAGGCCACCTCAAGCGTTGCCGTTCCAGGGCAAACCAAGGCAAGCGAGGCCCGCGAATACCGTTCGAGACGTTCCTCTGTACTGGTGGGAATCACTTCTATTTTCACTTCACACGGCGTTTTTTTTAGGGCAAGATTGTCGACTATTTCCGCAAACGGGCGACACAGCGATTCCCTCGCGGCAAGAATCGTCACGCTTTTACCCCCGCCTATATGATACGCCGAATCTAAAGCCGGCTTCAGGAAAGTGCGGATATTCCGCCTTGCCTGCGCAAGACGGCTTCCCGGCAAAAGGAGCACTTCGCCGTTGGCAGGTTGCCTTGCAGGTTGCGGTGCAAGAGCCAAGGGATGCCGCATCAGCCGAGCCCCACAGCCATGCTTACGGTACGCATCCACCTCGAAATCAAAAAAGACAGCCAAAGGAATCCCACGGAGTTGTTTCGCCCGACCAGGCTTCCAGGCCCAAATTTGCGGCGGTGCGACATACAGGACCGGCTTACCCAGTCGCTTTGCAAGGCGCACCAGTTTCATGTTGAATCCGGGATAATCAATAGCCACAAGCGCAAGGCATTGCGGACTGCAAAGAGCAGAACGAAGCACTTCGAGATCCTTGCGTAAAGTTCTGCAACTCGCCAACACGTCGCCGAAACCAGATACAGGGAGGTGTTCAAAATTGACGAGCGGATTTAGCCCTGCACTTTCCATGCGGCGGCCACCCGCTCCACAAGCGCCCCAGCCGGCCTCTACAGCCTCACGGACAAACGATTCACCCAGAATATCCCCGGAATCCTCGCCCGCACAAAAAAGGACAAAAGGCTTTCCACCGGGGGAATCCATAAAACCTACCGGACCTTGTTCGAAACCCAGAACTTGACGACGCCCAAATCTTGCTTGAGCCACTTCAGCAATTCCGGACTGTATTCCACCTTGGACTTTTTCAGCGTCAGGGCGTGTTCATAGCGCGATTCCGTTTCAATATGGCAAACGATTTCGCAGCCGGTCCCTTCGACAAACGGTTCAAAACGCGCAAGGCCTTCTTCCATTTTCGCAAGGAAATCATCCGTAAGCATCATGGAATAGAGCGTTATATGCACGTACTTCACCATGCTTTCGCGGACACGGTCGAGTTGCACCACCTTGTCGACAATCACCTGGAATTCATCGGTGAGGTTCTTTTCGCGGTCCCGCTTCTGCTCCAACTGGCCCTGGACAAGCACGCGGTCGTCTTCAGAAACACTGTCGCGGAGGTCTTGCCAAATGTCCTTCTTGAAGAACAGTTCGATGTCGCCGTGGAAGTCCTGAATTTTGCCGACACCAATAGTATCGCCCTTCTTTGTCTCGATGGAGCGCATCATCGTGACGACACCGCCAACGCAAACACCGTGGCCGATTTTCTTTTTCAGTTCGTCTTCGGCAAGGCTGCACGTGGTAAAGCCGGAAAGTTCCGGACGGAATTCGTCGAGCGGATGGCCCGAAAGGAACAGGCCCAGCACGTCGCGTTCCTTGTTGAGCATTTCCATCGCGGTCCATTCTTCCGCTTCTTCGAGCGTCTCCGCCATATTCTGGATGGTTTCGGGGCCGCCCAAGTCGAACAGCGAAACCTGCCCCTTGGCCTTGTCTTCTTGGCAGTGGGCAGCCACTTCGAGCGCACGGTCCACCGTCGCAAACTGCACGGCACGGCTCCCCGGCAAATCGTCCAAGGCGCCCGCCATGATAAGGCATTCCATCACCTTCTTGTTCAGCGGCGGACGCTTTTCCTTCTGCATGCCCTGGTATTCCACGACGCGCTTGCAGAAATCAAAAATATCCTTGTACTTGCCGCGACGGTCACGTTCGGCCACCACGTCTTCGACAACGGCGAGGCCCACATTACGGATACCGGCAAGCCCGTACAAAATCCGCCCATCCTCGTTCGCCGTAAACACGCCATATGAGGAGTTGATGTTCGGAGAGACGACCTCGATTCCCAAGCGTTTGCATTCCTGGATGATGGTCACGATGTCTTCCGTCTTGCCCATCTTCGATGTCATCGAAGCGGCCATGTATTCGGGGCCGTAATTAGCCTTCAAATAAGCCGTCTGGTAAGCCACATAGGCGTAGGCCGCCGCATGGCTCTTGTTGAATGCGTAACCGCAGAACGGGAGCACCGCATCCCAGACCTTCTGGATCATGGCACGGTCGTACCCCTTCGCAAGGCACTTCTCGAAAAATTCCGGTTCGAGCTTTGCCATCTTCTCGGGCATCTTCTTGGCCATGATACGGCGGATATTGTCAGCACCGCCCAGCGTGTAACCACCCAGAATCTGGGCCAGTTTCATCACCTGTTCCTGGTACACAATCACGCCGTACGTTTCGCCCAAAACCTGTTCCAGGTCAGGATGGTAACAGTCGATTTCTTCTTTGCCGTTCTTACGCGCAATGAAGTGCGGAATCTGTTCAATGGGCCCCGGACGGTACAGGGCGTTCATAGCGATCAAGTCAAAGATTCGCGTCGGTTTCAGTTCGCGCAGGTACTTCTGCATACCCGGCGATTCGAACTGGAACACCGTAGTCGTCATGCCCTTGCCGAGCAGGTCAAAGGTTTTCTTGTCATCGAGCGGAATATGGCCCATGTCCAGGTCAATCTTGCGATTCTTCTTGACCATGTTCACCGTGTCCTGAATGATGGACAAGTTGATGAGGCCAAGGAAGTCCATTTTCAAAAGCCCGATGTCTTCGGCGTAATGCTTGTCGTACATCACCACCGGCGTATCGGCAGGGGCGGCACGGTAAAGCGGGGCCAAGTTGTAAATCGGAGTCGGCGTAATCACCACACCGCAAGCGTGCACGCCCGTCTGGCGCGGCAAATCTTCGAGCGTAAGCGCGATGTTCCAAAGGTTCTGGTAACTCGCACGGCTATTAATCATCGCCTGCAAAGGTTCAGGGCTGTAACCGTCTTCGAGATTGTTGCCCTTCTTGTCTTTGCCCGTCCAAGCCTGTTTGAGGCTAAAGTTCAGGGTGCGCTGCGGGAACAACTTGGTGATGATTTTCGCCTCTGCAGGCGGGAGCCCCAGCACGCGAGCCACGTCAGTAATCACCGCCTTCGACTTGAGCATGCCATAAGTAATAATCTGGCCCACGCAATCGCGACCATACTTGTCCGTCACATACTGGATGACGCGGCCACGGTCCCTATCTGCGATGTCGGTATCGATATCCGGCATGCTCACGCGTTCCGGGTTCAAGAAACGTTCAAAGAGCAAATCAAACTTGAGCGGATCGATGTCGGTAATACCGATGATGTAGGTGACAAGCGAGCCTGCCGCAGAACCACGCCCCGGCCCCACCGGAATTCCGTGTTCGCGAGACCAGTTGATAAAGTCCCACACAATCAGGAGGTAGCCCGCCACGTTCATGTTGCGGATACAGTTCAGTTCCTTGTACATGCGCTTGGCCACATCGGTCTCGTGCGCAGGGAACTTGAAATCTTCGTCGGGGAAGCGCCACTTGAGGCGTTCGTTACAAAGGTGCGTTATATATATATCCGCATCGCCGCCCGGTTTGCACCAACGGTGCGTGTTCTTGTCCCAAGCCTTGTTGTCGTCGTCGTTGAAAAATTCCGGCGAAGAGAGTCGTTCAATTTCCGCCTTGTCTTTGTCGGTAAGCGCATCGGGTTCAATACCTTTCTCGGCGCAATAAGTCTCCGTGACCTTTTTCTTCTTGTCCTTGATGACGCCCTTCAGTTCGCGTTCGCGGATGACCGGGTACTCGGCATCGTATTCGGCCTTCATGTACCCCTTGATTGTCTGGTATTCCTCAGAAGCGAGGAACTCGTCCGGAATCTTGAAACGCGGCCAGAAATCGTCGCCAATACCCGTTTTTACGGTAAAATTGCACCGTTCCGCAATCTTCACCGTATTTTCAATCGCACCCGGAATATGGCCGAACAACTTGACCATTTCTTCTTCGGTACGGAAATAGAACTGGTCTGTGGGGAAACGCTTGTCCGTGAAGTCGTTCAGGGTGGACTTGAGCGAGATGCAACGCAACACCTTGTGGGCCATGGCATCTTCGGACTTGATGTAATGGACATCAGCCACAGCCACAACCTCGCGCCCCATTTCCTGAGCCAACTGCACATTGAAATCGTTAACCAGCTTTTGCTGGGGAACCCCGTTGTCGCATACAGACAAATACAGATGTTCGCGGTCGAAAATCTTGTCCAGGCAGTCCATGTATTCGCGCGCCATGGCGTTGCGGCCCGCAGCCACGTTCTGCCCGTAACGGCTAAAAAAATCGCCCGCGATGGCGATAAGTCCTTCCTTGTGCTGGTTCACCACCTCCAGCGGCACCGAGGGAATTTCCGCCCATCGTTCGCTCTCTTCGTAGCGGTAGCTCACGATGCGCAGCAGGTTATAATAACCCTTTTCGTTTTCAACAAGCAGCGTCAATCGTTCAAAAGTCGTCGGATCCTTCTGGCTTGCGCTCGAGGAATCAATGTAGACATGGCAGCCGTAAATCGTCTTTACCGGCGGAAGCCCCTGTTCCTTGCGCTTCTTGTTCAAGTCCTTGCCACGGGTCTGGATTTCCAGGATGCCGAACATGGCACCATGGTCGGTGAGGGCAACAGCAGGTGCATTGTCGGCAGCGGCGGCGGCAAGAATGTCGTCTAGACGGGCAGACGACTGCAAAACAGAAAATTCGGAATGGACTTGCAGGTGAACAAAGGGCATGACTGCAATTTAGTAAATAGTAGTTAGGGGTTAGGGGCTAGAATCTAGGGGCTAGGGGGTATGAGGTCGGCGCGTTGCGCCTTTGAGGTATGAGGTCGCGACCTTCGGTCGCTTTGAGGCTTGAGGAAAGTAGGAAGTAGACAGTAGGAAGTAGGCAGTAAGTATCTCACCTCATTGCTCACTGCTCATCGCTCACCGCTCATCGCTCGGGCCTCGTGCCTAAAAATCTTGTCATTGCGAGGGGCATAGCCCCGAAGCAATCTCCGCCGGTCATATGAAGCCATGTGGTCGGCGCGTTGCGCCTTTGTGGTATGAGGTCGCGACCTTCGGTCGCTTTGAGGCTCGAGCTCGGTCGCTAACGCACCCTTCGAGGAGTGAGGCAGTAGGAAGTGAGAGGTTAGAATCTAGGGTCTAGGGAGAGATATCACGGCTTCGCCGTCTTATATTGACGCACGAAGTGCGTGACTCTTTTCACTAGTCTCCCACCTAAAGGTGGCCATGCCCACATAAGTGCTAAAGCACTAAGTGGTCAAAGGTAGCCTCTAATCTCTAGTCTCTATTTTCGTGCCTAAAGCCTCATAGCTCATTGCTCACTGCTCATACCTCGAGCCTCGTGCCTAAAATTTGTATAAAAATGTAAAATTTACGCAGGCGAACGTAAAATCTGCGAAATATTCAGCCACTTGCCTTATAAATTCTTATTTTGTGTGCATCTAATCTTAAGGAGCATATATGAAATTGTCTCATCTTTGCCTACTCGTCCTCGGCGTCATGCTGCTCTGGGGATGCTCTAACCGTTCTTCATCCCCCATCCTTATTGAACGCGGCGTAGGCCAGAACGAATACGAACGCGAATACTTTGCCATTAAGGAAAGCATGGGTATCGACAAGCGCCTCAAGGACGTGTTCAAGCAGGGATACATCGAAGAAGGCATGACCAACGACATGGTGAACCTGCTCTGGGGACCTCCTGATCACGAATCGGAAACCGATACCAGCTGCGTGTGGGAATACTACACTCGCGAAGGCGAACTCATCACCCGCCTCATCTGGAAGCATCCTGAACAGGCTCGTCTGAAGGGCTACGAAAACGAATGGATTCTCAACAAGATCGAAGGCGACCGCTACGGTGGTTCTCCGGCTCCGACATCCAACCGTTCTAGCAACTACAACTAACCTTAGGCCGATTTAGGTCTACAGGAACGCGAATTTCAACAATTCGACAGAAAAAGAGCCTCTCTGGGCTCTTTTTCCTTTTATTACGGGCCCATTTTTTCTATATTTACGCGCGTTAAATTTTATAACCTCTCAAGGAGTCAATTATGCGTCAGTACATCATTGCTGGTAACTGGAAGATGAATAAGACCGTTAGCGAATCCGTTCAGCTCGCTAAGGATATCGTGGAAGCCGCCAAGGACGTGAAGAAGACCGAAGTCGTCATCGCCCCGACCTACCTCGCCGCTGCCAAGGTTGCCGACGTCGTCAAGG
>JAEERM010000083.1 GCA_016285835.1 Fibrobacter sp. | reverse complement strand
AGCCTGGTCGGTCTCATCTTTCGCCCTCCCAGATTCCGTCAACAATACTTTGTACAAACTCACACTCTTCGGAATTCATTTCGCGGCGTGTCATCTCGTTGAAAAATTCCCCGAACAATTGCATCGGCGATTTTTTCTCAACGGCTTCCACGCCCACCGCAATCTGCTGGTTGCGCGTGCGCTCGTTGTCGTAATCGAGCATCATCAAGTTCGGGTAAATCCCGCGCAGTTTCTGGGCGGCGTCGGGCACGTCGTTTTCATCGGTGAGTTTCACGTACACAAAATCGTCAAGCTTATTGCCTGCCGCCACCTGCGCCGTGCGGAATTCCGGCGAGACAACTTCTGCAAACGTCCCGCGAATCTCGCGCACGTCGTGCAACGGTTTCAGCGGAACCTCGCGCACCTGCAAGGCCGCGCGCATTTCACTACCAGCAAACAAGTCGCCCGCATGCACATCTATATCGTCACATATTACTCCGGCAGTTCTAAACTTGTTGCACGCCCTGGACGCACCTAGCTCCACGACCGTAACCGATTTCTTATGTGCCGCTTCCGAAAGCGAATACTTGAGCGGAGTGCCGCTGTAACGTGCACGCACCGTACCGCTCACATCCTTCATCACATTTTGCGGTTTATGGATATGCCCGAGCGCCACGTAGTCGAACTTCTCGAACACCGAGGCGTCCACGTTGTCGAGGCCGCCCACATTTTCCTCAGATTTGCTGCGTTCCGCACCCGTCACAAACTGGTGCGCCACGAGCACATTCCTGCGGCCTTCCGTAAACTTCATCTGCGCAATCGCCATGCGCATGGCAGAGGTATAGTCCGTCACCGCGGCGCATTCCTCGTCGCTTTCGAGATGGGCGCGAACATCGGCAGGGCGCACGAACGGGAGCATCCACAAATCCACCTCGCCCATTTCATCCTTGAGTGTCATCGGTGCAAATTCGCCGTTGTACACGGGCGACATGTACACGCCCATGCCTTGCATCAGGCGCCCGCCAAACGCGATGCGTTCTGCAGAATCGTGGTTCCCGCTCAGCACAAACACCTTGGTGCCCGTCGCAGCAAGCTTCACCAGAAAATCGTCGAGCACGGCCACCGCCTCGGCGCTCGGCACCGACTTGTCGTAAACATCGCCCGCAATAAGCACGGCATCCGGGCTTTCTTTGCGGGCAATATCCAACACCTCGCCCAAAATATGCACCTGCTCGTCGAGCATGTTATGCTCGCACACGCGCTTGCCTATATGCAAATCAGCCAGATGCAGGAACTTCATTCAATAACCTCGTCTTTCACGATTAAAATATAGTTTCGTCCGGCCGACAAAAAATGTCAAAAGAAACCTATGGCGCCAAAGATGATAAAACATAGGCCCCGTGCCTTAAAGCGCGGAGCCCTTCCTTAAAAACGTACCCAGGATTACTGGATTTTCATTCCTGCCGATTCGAACGTCAGCTTATTGTCGTCGGCCTTGAGCGCGACTTCGGTAATCCAGTTGTATTCGGCAATGCCAGCGAGCCCGACACGAGCACAGAGCTGATCACGAGCAACGTTGTAAGCATTGAGAATCTGGACCTTTTCGTTGTCCTGAGCCTTTTCGATACGGTCTGTCCAGCTTACGCCCAACTCAAGGAGAGCGGCACTTGCCTTTACATACAACTTAGCTTTTTCTTCGCTAATGACAGGTGATTCCGGCGCATTGAAAGGTTCAACCTTGACTATCGCTTCGACCTTGGGAGCAGCTACGACAGCCTGCTGCTGTGCCTGTTTTTCGGCTTTATCCTTAGAACAGGATACAAAAAAAGAGGTGAGTATCAAGACCGATATCATGAGAATTCGTTTTGACATACGCACCTCTTCTTCTTAGGTAATAGCGGCTTGTGGGCTCGAACCACAGACCTGCGGATTATGATTCCGACGCTCTACCAACTGAGCTAAGCCGCCAAATTTTCCCCAAATTTAGTTAAATGGACAAATATTTCAAGGGGTTAATTGAAATAAACTCCAGTTTCTACAAAATTTTCTCCCCATTCAATCACTTGCCAGCCCGGCGCGGAACTCATCAAGTTAAAAATGGGTGCCTGCGGGTCAATTTGCATCTGTGTCGATGGCGCGACATGCACTTCTTGCTGCGAAGGCAACTGCAGGTGGAAGTTGAAATGGTAATGACCCGTGAAAATATGCTTGATGTTCTTTATTGAAGACAAAGTTTCTTGAACTTCGTCTATGTTCTTGAGCGAGTACTTCAGGTCCATGAACCTGTGGTTGCAGAGGCACGGCGGATGGTGCATGAACAGGAGGATTTCATCGTTTACCTTTGCCGCTTCGACCTTCAACCAGTCCAGCTGGTCCTTGGAAACTGTACCACACCCGCTATCCAAAAAGAGCAGAGTGCGGCCGCAAATGTCGTAACGGTAGTAGCACTTTCCGTCCCTGACCTTGCCCTCTAGATCGAAATACTTCTGCATGACATCGAGGCGGTCGTGGTTCCCTGGAATCACGCATACGGGAACGCGGTAATCCTTGAGCAGGTCGGCCACATATTTGTAGGCGCCTTCTTCCCCGTCCTCGTTAGCCAGATCGCCGGACAGCACCAGCAAGTCGATGTCCTTCATGGACTTCGACTTCAGGGCGGACTCAAAATTTGCGCGGACATCGATGCCCTGCACAAATCCTTCGTCTTCTCCGATATGGATATCGGATACCTGACCGATTCTGATCACTTTCGAAATCATACGCGTAAAGAATATAGATAATACAGCGCAGTGGGCCTTATATTATTTTTCTTATGTATCCCTTTTGTAAATATTCTGCGCTATTTACCTTCTGTTTTCAACGTCTTTTTGTGCCTTTTCTGTTGATAGCTGTCAAAGATCAGCTTTCAACATCTATTCATGTTGAAGTTCGTGAATAGAATTCGAGTTTTCAATGTAACCGCCATCACACTTTAGTTTCATATCTCTATGATATTCAAGTGAATATTGAGAAAACCCGAATTTTCTATCCACAATCAACATTTCCAATATCATTTCTATTTATATAAATAGATAGGTGATATTAGAAAGGCTGTTGACCTTTTTCCTTTCCGTTGGCAGCAGCCGGAGCTTCCTTGGCGGGCGGAACTTCGGAAGAGCCCATGTTGCAGTTACCCTGGAAGATAGCGCCTTCCTGGATGATGAGCTGCTTCGTCTTGATGTTGCCCACGAACTTGGAAGAGTTCTCGAGGACGAGCTTGCCCGTGCAATCGATGTTGCCCCTGACAGTGCCAGCAATGACGGAAGAGGTGACCTTGATTTCGCCTTCAATACGGCCCGTGCGTTCCACGACGAGGTCGCCCTCGATATTCACGCTGCCCTGGACGTTACCAGCCACGCGGACGTCGCTCTTGCCGAGGATGTCGCCTTTGATGGTGATGCTGTTGCCGATCTGTGTGATTTCCTGTTCTTTATTTGGCATAGTTTCTCCTAGTAGTTGAAGAAGGATTCGGGATTTTGGGGAACTCCGTCCTTCGTGATCGTGTAATGAAGATGCGGTCCAGATGCGTTGCCAGTGGTGCCGATGGTACCGATGATATCACCCTTCTTGACTTGGCGCCCTTTTCGTGTCCTCATATCCTTCAGGTGGGAATAGCTTGTTACATAACCGTTCCCGTGATTAACAATTATAGTATTCCCGAGCTCATCTTTTTCGGCGGCGAACTCAACTGTACCCGTTCCAGTGGCAAAAACGGGACTTCCGACCTTTGCAGCGAAGTCAGTGCCGTTATGTCCGGTCTCTTCGTTGAACGTTTTGCTGATCATGCCCACGACCGGCAAAATATTCGGGAGTCTCTCGATTCTCTGCCTTTCTTCGTAACTTTTCCAGCCGTGAAGGCCCTCGAAGTCGACTTCAATCTTTTCGGGAGGCGTATGCACGAACTTGCTCTTGTCAATAAGGCTGTTGATCTTGTTGGAATCGTTTTCGAGGAACGTGCCGAGGATATTCTGTATCCTTTCTTCGAATAACCAGAGGGAATCCAGGTGGGTAAGCACTTCTTCGTAGTTGGCGTTCACCTTGACAAGCTGGGCATCTGTCTTTTTCAAGGTTTCGTAACGGGCAATCTTTGCAGTCATCTTGCCGATATGCGCTATGAACACGATTGAAAGTACAATGAACACGGCGAGCACGACGCGGATAACCATAAGCATCGTCGCTGAGACGTGGTACTGCTTGATTTGCCGCGAATCGTCCGGGATGACCTGGATGGTGTACGACTTGAGCTTTAGCTTAAGGAATTTCACTTTTTACCGGTTCTCCAAAAGTTCCTGGATGCGTGTCAAGTCGTCCATGGAATAGTAACTGATGACGATAGTGCCCTTGGACTGGTCAGAAGCACTCGGGTTGAGTTCAACCTTGGTGCCGAAATAGCCTTCGAGCTTGGATTCGAAATTCTTGAGGTCGGCGCTGAGTTCCGGCTTCGGCTTCTTTACAGCCGGGCTCGCCGTACTAGTCGAGAAATCGCTATCGACCGTATCAACTGCCTGAGTCTCTTCTTTCGCTTCTTGTCTTTCTTCTCTCGTCGGGTTAATATCTTCCCCGCGGATGACGGCTTCGATCTGGCGAACGTTCAGGCCTTCGTCGATAATCCTCCTGGCAAGGCTTTCAGGATCTTCGACCTTGTCGCTGCAGAGGGCACGGGCGGCACCGCTGTTCAGCTTGCCTTCTACTATCCAAGTGAGCACTTGTTCGGGGAGCTTGAGCAGGCGGAGCGAGTTGGTAATGGCGGAGCGGGACTTGCCAACAATCTTGGCCAAATCTTCGTGAGTATAGCCGTGATTATCGATCAACTGTTGATAAGACCTTGAAACTTCGACCGGGTTCAGGTCCACGCGCTGGATGTTCTCGATGAGGGCCCATTCGGCCATTGTCTTGTCTTCGAGATTTTCGTAGACCTGCGCCTTGATGACCGGGAGGCCGGCGAGCTTCGTTGCACGGGTACGGCGTTCACCGCTGATAATCTGGTAACGGTCGCCCACCTTGCGTACGATAATCGGCTGGATCAACCCGTGCTGTTCGATTGTTTCGGCAAGTTCCACCAGTTCGTCGTCGCTAAAAACTTTGCGCGGCTGGAACGGGTTCGGGTCGATGAGGTTGACGTCGATTTCTACAATTCGGCTATTATCGTTGTCCTGGGCCGGCTGGTTTTCGGATTCGCCAATCACGATGCCACTATTCAAGGAGTGGTCCTTGAGAATGTCGGAGAGGCCGCGGCCGAGAGCAAGAGACTTTTTTCCCATTTTTGAAATCCTTGATTAATATATAATTTCTGGTTCCTGCGTATGTAATGCCGATGGTATATTTTATTTATCCTTGTTCAGGATTTCTTCGGCGAGTTTCATGTAGGATTGCGAGCCGCTGCTCTGTACATCGTACAAGATGACCGGCTTCCCGTGGGATGGGGCCTCGCTCAACTTGACGTTGCGCGGAATGACCGACTGGAACACCGTATCGGAAAGGTTCTCGCGGACTTCTTCGGCGACCTGCTTGCAGAGACTCAGGCGGGCGTCGTACATGGTGAGCAGCGTACCTTCAATTTTGAGATCGCTGTTCAGGTTTTTCTGCACTTCGCGGATTGTCTTGAAAAGTTCGGTCATACCTTGCAGGGCGTAGTATTCGCACTGCACCGGGATGAGCACGCTCGTGGCGGCGGTCAGCACGTTGAGCGTGAGAAGGTTCAGGCTCGGGGGTGCGTCGATGATGATGAACTCGAAAGCCTGCTTGAGAATGTTGATAACTCTTTCGAGACGGCGTTCGCGGCTCATGGCGTTCACGAGCTCGATTTCCATCACGGCCAAGTCCGGGCCAGACGGGATGAGTTTCAGGAAATCCAGAGGCGTGTCGAGAATTGCCGGCTTGATGGTTTCGTAGCTGAGGTTGTCGGGGTTACCGGCCAAGTTGAGGACTTCGTGGATATCTTCGTCCTGCGCCTCGTTGAAACCGAGACCCTGGGAAGCGTTGCCCTGCGGGTCCATGTCGATAAGGAGTGTCTTCTTTTCGAGAGCGGCAAAACTTGCGGCCAGGTTCACGGCCGTTGTGGTTTTGCCCACGCCGCCCTTCTGGTTACAGATTGCTATTACTTTACTCATTCGTTACCTCGAGTGACTAAGGCGTAAACTTGTTCTTCCTGGGGCAAAGCATATTTATATATGTGTACCGCCGGGTCGTTTTCCAAGTGAACGATATTGTTGAAACTTTTTAGAGTGAGGAACATCCCGCCCTTCTTGAGTCCGGGTTGGGCACGTTCCCAGTCGTTTTCAAAAGTCGAGAGGGCGCGGCAGCTGATAAAGTCCAGGTCCGAAAGGCCGGAAGTCTCGAAGCGCTTGCCCACGACAGTCAGGTTCTGGAGTTGGAGCTTTTCCTTGGCGTAGTTCATGAACTGCACGCGCATGTTGCGGGGCTCGACCGCATAAAACTGGATTTCGGGCATTACGATGGCGAGCGGGAAAACCGGACAACCCGCACCAGCACCCATATCAGCCCATTTATAGGTGTGAGGTATGAGGTCGCTCCCTTTGGTCGCTTTGAGGAGTGAGGAATTAGGGATAGTGTTATCCTGGGTGTTTTTGTCATTGCGAGCTACACTTACTCCGAGCGAAGCGTGGGAGCCTGGCGAAGCAATCTCTCGTCTAATATATATATAGGGAACCAGTGAGTCGGCGATGTGGCGGCTGAGGATTTTTTCGGAATCCTTCGGCGAAATCAGGTTGCCGAACTGCTTGGTCTCTACTACCAAATCGGCATACAGGTAGAGTCGCTCAGTTGTCTCCTTGGACAGCTGCACACCTTTCTCTGACAAAAATTGACAGAATATTTCCTGTTGCCTGGTATCTTCCGATGGTCTCATTAAGTATGTTCCACGTGAAACGTCTTGTGGATATCTGACGTAACGTTCCCTAATTTAGAATATCTTACTAACAAAAAGGCCGCCGAAAATCCGGCAGACCGAAAATTTTAAAAATATTTGTGGATAATATTTTAGTAAATGTTGAAAAAATGTTGAATCTTGTGATTTATCTATCAACACTGGCGACATTGAAAAATAGGCCCAACTGTGTTTCACGTGAAACTTTATCGGCCCACTTTTATAATATGTTCGCTCTTGGCGGGGCGGCCGAGGAGGTCGAATTGTTTCGATTTTTCGAGAATGATTGCCGGACGAATCTTGCGATGGATTGACGTGGTGGGCTCACTGGCGAGGGTATAAAACCACTTTTCTTCGCTATTGCTGAAGGACACAATAAAACCTTTTTCCGTATTGGTTATGGTCGCTTGGTATTCGCTGATGATATTTTGTTTAGTCAGGCTTTGAAGTGCCGTGTCATTTTCTACGGGCTCATAAACAGTGAAGTTGCAGAGATTTTCATTGCTGGGGTCAGGTGTAATGACAGTTATCTTTTCCATCTTTGATTCTAAATTGAGCATATCTGTTTTTATATCTAATTTTTTTAAGGTGTCGTTTTTCAAAAAATTTATTGTCATACCATCTTTAAAAAAAACTCTGTTTTGTATGATGCGGATATAGGCAAAAACGGAAGAATCAAGGGATGCGATTTCTTCATCTGATATGCTTTCTTTCATCATATGGTATGAAATAGAAGTGGAAGAATCTCCGTCAATGGAAACGAGTTCTTCTTCGGACAATATGCCATCTATATAGATTGTTCTATTTGTTGACGTATCTGTTTTTACGGTAACAATTTCAATGGGCGCGTATTCGCAATCGCCGTTGCATTTAACAATGCTGTCGGGATTGTCATTTTCAATGGGTACGTATTCACAGTCATCGCCATAGCATCTGACCGTGCTGATGAGGTTGCCGTTCTTATAATAGAACTTTGATTCTGAGTAATAAACATCTGATCCGAAGTAGTTTGCTGCATAGAGGCTATCGAGGCGGTATTCATCAAAATTCCAGAAAGATACCGAAAGGCGCATGTAGTCGCGGCAGCCGGCGGCGAAAGCGTTCAATGCCAGGATGGTGAGAATGAAGATGAGTTTTTTCATGGGCAGATTACCTGTTCACTTTTATAATATGTTCGCTTTTGGCCGGGCGGCCGAGGAGGTCAAATTGTTTCGATTTTTCGAGAATGATTGCCGGACGGATTTTGCGATGAATTGCATCGGTTCCTTCTTTGCGGCGGAACATGAAGTAAGTCATCACCTTGTTGTCTAGCCCATCTTCGATATAAGTCTTGCTAACAATGACCTTGTCATTTTTAACTTCGGTATCGTAGCGGTACCAGGTGGTCACGTAGTCGTCGCGACCATCCTTCACATAGCAGGTGTTGGTATCTTTCTCGTCGTTGACGATAATTTCGTTTTCAGAACGCCTGAAGAGAGTGTCGTTTCTCATGACATATATATTAGTGTATTTACCGTCTTCGTCAGTGCTGGTAATGGCCAAGGAGTCCCCGTCAAAGTAGATACTTATTGTGTCGCTCACTCCGTTTGCCGATCCTATAATTGACCAATTATTTTCTACATGGTCAACATTGAAAACTACCGAGTCAGGATTTATGGTAGTCTTGTATTGCCATTCCCCGTCGCGAAGATTTGCTTCGTAGGCGCTGTCGACTTTATCGCCGGTCCGATAGTACTTCAGGATATAGATGGAGTTCCCCCTGGTGTTGGCAGTGCCTTTGTCTACATACATACTATCAAAGAGTAGGCCGTCAAAGCTCTTGTCGTAACCAGCGATTGTCGCCTGTTCATATTCAAAAACTGTATGGATGCAGTCAGCAAAAGACTGGGAGGATAAAGCTAGGGCAAAAGTAAGGATGAGTTTTTTCATAGCTGGAAATATAGTAATGATGTTTCACGTGGAACAATAGCGAAGGAGCCTAACAATATTTATTGTTTGAAAAATATGGTGGTGTGCTCCTTGCCTCCTTCACAGGGGCCAGGTATATCGACGAATATCATCTCGTCGTGATTCATTATATCTTGGACAATGAAATTACCTCTTTTTTTGTATTCGTAAGTGAAGTGGAGATTATTGCCCCTTTCAGGATAGCTTTTATCATCCAACAAATTTTTCACTCTATTCTTCCTGTAACACTTGCTCTCGTTGGCGGGGTCCCGAGTGATAATCCAATGTTTGGGGAACCAATCGTTGACTTCGTGGATAGTGTCGTTCTTGATGTAGAAGGAGTGGGTCTGTTCTTTGTCGATGATGATGGCGACGGAATCCTTTCCACGGAAGACCGTAAAGTTATCGCTCTTGTCCGGAAAAATCCAGTCGTATCTCATGAGCTTGCCGACCTTGGTGGAATCAATTTTCCAGTTGACCTTCATGGTCCCCTTATGTACATCATCCTGGCAGGTGTGGGTGATAGTCATGCTGTCCAGACGATTTTTAGTCCAGTGATACTTGAGGGTGCTGACCAGGGATTTCTGCTGCTGGTGGAGACTGTCCGGTTTCAGGCTGCCGGGAAGTATGTACATGTTCAAATTCTCCGTCATATATTCCGAGGCAAGGTAGTCAAATGTCATCCGGATACAATCGACCGCGTGAACGTTCATCGCAACAAGCGCGATAATGAAAAAAGGTTTCACGTGAAACACTCCCTACTTTAAAATTAAATTGTAATCTCTACCCGATTGCCTTCGGGGTCCAGGACGACACTTTCGTAATATCCATCGCCGGTAGTCCGGGGTTGCCCCACGACCTGGATTCCTTCTTTGGACATTTGCCGGGTGAGATGGTCCACATCTTCTTTGGATCCGACAGAAAAGGAAAGATGGGTAAAACCGATGCGCTCCTCACCCATGATTTCGGAAGACGATTTGATGTCGGGGCGGTGCATGATTTCCAAGCGTGCTCCACCTTCGAAGGTGACGAACCGGCTCGTGAATTGTTTTGCCGGATTGTGATAAAGGGGTTGGACTATCCCGCCGAAATACTTTCGGTAGAATTCGCATACCTTGTCGATGTCATTGACCCAGATGGCTACGTGTTCGATTTTCATAAACCTTCAACATTTATTCACTTTTTTCAGTGAGCAAGGTGCCGACTAGAGCTAAGGACTGGGTAGCGGTATGCACCCAACGGGGATGTTGTTGTTGAATATTCCTAAGAGCGTAGCTACCGTGATGCAGGCTCCGGTTTCGATCATTGAATGAACCAGGGGGTCTTCCTTTTTTTTCGTTTCGTTCAAGGGCGGGTTGGATTTTTTTGAAATGGAATCCGCTGCTATGGCCTCGTCTGTGTAATCCACCTTGAATATCAGGGCATGGTCAATTTTTACGGAAGAGTTGTTTGATTTCTGGGGCAAGAGTTGCGCAAATGGCAATTCAAAAGCAAGTAATATAATAGGTATGAAAATACGATATTTCATACCCTCAATATAGATAATTTGTTTGTTATGTCCTCAAAAAAAATGTTAAATTATGGGCAGGATATTTCTATGCAGAAGTTTTTACAGCGCTACTTTGTGACGGGCCGGGACATGGATCTCGATTATCGTCTGTTGCCGATGTCTGCCTTGGCATATTACGAAGATGCTTTTGCCCGTTTTTTGGGGAGCAAGTTCCTCGCGGCGTTCGATATTCGGGCCCAGGGTTTGTATTGGGTCATTTCCGAAATCGACATGAAAATAGATGGAGAGCTCCCTCCATGGTCGGAGAGTTTCGATGTTGAATTGTGGATTTCGGAAAAGTCCAGGATAAAGGTCTATTGCGACTTTGCCATGAGTTATGGCGGAAAAGTTTTTGCTCGTGGGAACTGTTGCTGGATTGTGTTGGACAAGAACAGGAAGCGCCCGACCGATACCCGGATTCTGGATGGCAAGGTGGAAGTTGTTGAAGAACTTGCTGCCGGAGAACATCGGAGGTTCGAATGGCTGGCATCCGAAAAATTGATGAACACACTCGAGCATCGCGTGGGCATGAATGACATTGATTTCAACCGCCACATGAACAACAGGACGTACCTGGACTTGGCAGTGGCCTGCCATATGGAGAGCTCCGGCTTCGAAGATGCCGTACGGAGAATCCGGGTGAAGTTCATGCAGGAATGTTTTGTCGGGGATGTCTTGAAGTGTCATGAATACGGACTGGAAGATAACTGTTTCGGCTACAGTCTGGAAAGGGATGGTTCCCCAGTCTGTCAGGTGATTCTGGAATTCGGGAAGAGGACCCCGCGTGAACCTATCGAGGGGATGCCTCTGGCATTGCGTTCCTGAGTTTTCAACATTTATCCACACTTATGCGAACCGGCGTGGGATTGATTTTGATATTTTCTTGTGGTGCGTTGATACTATATTATATATAGTGAGAAAAATGGAGGACCGGCATGATAGAGATTGAAGTTGTCCAGGGAGACATCACGAAGCTTGCGGTGGATGCCATCGTGAATGCGGCGAACTGTTCGCTGTTGGGAGGTGGCGGTGTCGATGGTGCGATTCACCGGGCGGCGGGTCCTGATTTGTTGAGGGCGTGCATCCCCCTGAACGGTTGCGAGACAGGTAAGGCGAAAATTACTCCGGGGTTCAAGCTTCCGGCAAAGTTCGTGATTCACACTCCGGGACCAGTCTATCGGGATGGTCAGCACGGCGAACCTGCGCTTTTGGAATCTTGCTACAAAAGTTGCCTCGCCCTTGCTGAAGAGAACAATTGCGAGACAGTCGCCTTCCCTGCCATCTCGACCGGCGTGTACGGCTACCCCTGGGAGGAGGCTACCGAGATTGCCGTGAGGACGGTCCGGAACTTTCCCGCACAGAAAATCAAGAAAGTTATCTTCTGCTGCTTCGGCACGGAGATGGAAAGGATTTATAGAGGAGTAGTAGGAAGTAGACAGTAGGAAGTTGGTTTGTCATTCGCAGGCGCATGACTCGTCGGCTCAGCCATGCCGAAACGCAAGCGTTTTGGCGTGGCATTCGCCTTGCTTGTCATTGCGAAGGGCGAAGCCCTGAAGCAATCTCCGCCAGACATTTATCACCTCACCGCTCATTGCTCATGGCTCATTGCTTGTAAATCTTCTGCAAATGTCATACTTTTGCATAAAATTTATTGTATATTTATGTAGAATGCAAAAAAGGAGATTGATTATGGCCCAGGCTACTATTTCAGCGCGAATCGATGCCGAGGATAAAGAGCGTTTTGATCGCTTTTGCAATAATGTGGGACTTTCCTCCTCTGCAGCGATTTATATGTTCATCAAGAACGTCATCAACGAACACAGGATCCCCTTCGTGGTTCGTGAACCCGATGCTGTTTACAGCGCCAAGAATATGAAATTTCTAGAAGAAGGTATTGAAGCGCTCAATGCAGGTAAAGGTGTTGTTCACGAACTCATTGATGAGGAGGGTTAATGAGGAAGATTTGGTTTGAAAAAGCATGGGAAGATTATCTCTATTGGCAAAGCCAGGACAAGAAGACTCTCAAGCGTATAAACCAATTAGTCAGGGATGTTGAGCGCTCGCCATTTGAAGGGGTTGGGAAACCGGAAGCATTGGTTGGTAATTTGAGCGGCTTTTGGAGTCGTCGGATTGACGATAAAAATCGTTTGATTTACAGAATCAAGGGAGAATTCATAGAGATTCTTTCTTGCAGAGAACATTACTAATAGGAGAAATCACATGGAAGAAATCAAGAACTTCATCAAGGATTGCGGTGCCTATTTCCTCGCGACGGTCGATGGTGACCAACCGCGCGTGCGCCCGTTCGGCACCATCGAAATTTTCGAGGGCAAGCTTTACATCCAGACCGGCAAGTCCAAGGACTGCTCCAAGCAGATCCAGAAAAACGGCAAGGTCGAAATCTGCGCCATGGACAAGACCGGCTCCAAGTGGCTGCGCCTGGCCGGCACTCTCGTCCGCGACGACCGCCGCGAGCCGAAGGTCCACATGCTCGAAAATTACCCCGAGCTCAAGTCGATGTACTCCCCCGACGATGACAATACCGAGGTCCTGTACTTCAAGGATGCGACCGCGACCTTCTATTGTTTCACGGAAGCACCTCGCGTCATCAAGTTTTAAGAGCTTGTTCGGCCGGGCTTGACCCGCTCCGATTGGTCGTAGAGTATCCCGCCTATGTGGATATATTTGTAAACACTATATTAACTGTATCATGGTCCAGGTTCCCTGGACCATGTTCATTAGTGGATAAATTTGGGATAAAACAGGACAACGTATTAACAGCCGGCTAGCGGGTTCAAGAGGTGATTTCAGTGTTTCACGTGAAACTTTTTGGAAAAATCGCCAAAAAAGCCTTTAATTTCACTAGGAAAAAGCGAAGTCGAGCTACTGCCTTTGAAGGAGAATACTTCTTTCCATTAAAGTGCACTTGTGGATATGATGTGAAATTTGAAAATTGATTTTTAATGAATGAAGGACATTAATCAACAACTTATCAACATATAACGCGAAACAGGTGCCGTAAAAGGTGGTGAAAAACGGGTTCAAACTGGCTTGAAAATGTAAGATTTTTTTACAAAAAAAATAATTCTTTGCGAAGAAATTAGTTTATCTTGTGGTAAGAAATCCATACAAAGGAAGGAAAAAAATGAAACTAGTTATCTCTGTCTCGGGTGGCGGTGCGCTCGGCATCGGCCCTCTCCAATTCATGCGTAGACTCGAAAAGGATCTTGGCGTAGAAAAACTTGGCGATGTCAGTGCAGCTTTCGCCGGTACGTCTACAGGTTCCATCATTGCTTCTGGTCTGTGTGCTGGATTGTCGGCCGATGAATTGTACAATATGTATAATGACAACCTGGCGGCCATTTTCACGAAAAGAAAGGGGACGTTGGTTCCTGAACTCGCATCGAACTACTACCGTTACGACAGTGCCAACCTGAAAAAACTGCTGTATAAGTATTTCCCGGGCAAGATGGATGATTTCGAAAAGCCCATTTTCATCCCCACCACGTACATGAACGGCGCAAGCGTTGAGAAGGTGTGGAACCGTGAAGACAACTGGATGGACCGCGCCTACGCCATCCTCTCCAGCTGCTCCGCTCCGACCTATTTCGATACGCTGAATCTCGATGGCAAGATTTTCTGCGATGGTGGCATGTGGGCAAACGATCCCATTATGACTTTGGAATCGGGTATCAAGAATCCGTGCAAGCCGGATAAGAAGGATTGCAAGGCTATTGTGGATGAAGGGTTCAAGATTCTCTCCT
The DNA here is from genome assembly GCA_016285835.1 of Fibrobacter sp. Lineage (GTDB taxonomy): Bacteria > Fibrobacterota > Fibrobacteria > Fibrobacterales > Fibrobacteraceae > Fibrobacter. The sequence continues at coordinate 2,070 of JAEERM010000083.1, read as the reverse complement.
TCAACACGGGCATGATTCACCCGAATAGCGCACCGAAAAAGAAGAATGTTCTCGGCTGGCTCACCTACATCATGGACGAGTGGGTTGCCCGTACCGGAAATTCCAACTATTTCGAGGCTTGCGCCAATATCGGTAAGGAAAATATCTTCCGCTGCGCACCGGAAGTCGAAAGTGCCTACGAAATGGACAACTTGAAGAAGACGAAGGAAGTTTCCAATATTTGGGACAAATATTACGACTCCGTCAAGCAGAAAGTTGTCAAGTTCGTGAAATCGACAATGTAGTCGCAGAATTTGACATTATCTCCCTCTTAGTCCCGCGGAAATCCGCGGGATTTTTTGTCATGTTTCAATGTAAGACAGACTTTGACGTGGCATAGTTTTTGCTAAATTTAGCCCGTAATTTTGCTACGCCAAGTCCGCGGGTTTTCCCTCGGCTATTATAAAGGATTACTATGAGTCTTATCGATACCATCCTCCACAAGGCATTTGGTACCCCACATGAACGCAAGGTGAAGAAACTTCGCCCAGTCATTGCCAAGATCCATGAAGCCCGCAAGGCCCTGGAATCTTTGGATGACGCCGCCCTCGCCGCAAAGAGCGCCGAGTTCCGCGAAAAGCTCAAGAACGGGGCCACGCTCGAAGATATCAAGGTCGAAGCCTTCGCAGTTTGCCAAGAAGCTTGCGACCGCCGTCTGGGTATTTTCAACATCTTTAAGCCCGAAAACAATTTTGACTTCAGCAAGCTCGGCGACTTGCAGCAGTACACCGATGCCGCCAAGGCTGAACTTGCCGCCGGCAAGAACGAATGGGAAGTCTACATGCCGGCCGCCGTGTATGCGAAGGTCCGCGAACTCTATCCGGATTCGGTGAAGCCGTTCCGCATGATGCCGTTCGACGTGCAGATGATAGGTGGCCTCGTGCTCCACGAAGGCGCCATCGCCGAAATGGCCACCGGTGAAGGTAAGACGCTTGCCGCTGCTCTCCCGGTTTACTTGAACGGCCTCGGAGGCCACGGTGTACACGTGGTGACGGTGAATGACTACCTCGCCGGCCGTGACGCGAAGCAGATGGGCCTCGTGTACAAATTCCTCGGACTCACGGTGGGCCTCATCGTGAACGGTCTTGATTCCGAACAGCGCCGCGAAAGCTACAACAGCGACGTGACCTACGGTACCAACAACGAGTTCGGCTTCGACTACCTGCGCGACAACATGGCCGTGGAACCGAACCAGCTGGTGCAGCGCGAACTCAACTTCTGCATTGTCGACGAAGTGGACTCCATCCTCATCGACGAAGCGCGTACTCCGCTTATCATCAGCGGCCCGGCCGAAGACGCGACCGAGAAGTACGCGAAGGCGAACGAGATATCGAAGAAGCTCGTGAAGAACAAGGACTTCTCCGTGGACGAGAAGGACAAGAACATCCAGTTGACCGAGAAGGGCGTGAACCACATCCAGGAGATGATGGGCATTACGAACCTGTACGGCGAACATGCCGACTGGGTGCACTTCTTTGACAACTCGCTGCGCGCCTGGTACCTGTACGAGAAGGACGTGGACTACATCGTGCGCGATGGCGAAATCGTCATCGTCGATGAGAACACGGGCCGTCTCATGGAAGGCCGTCGTTACTCCAACGGCATGCACCAGGCCATCGAGGCCAAGGAGAACGTGCCTATCCGCCGCGAGAACCAGACGCTTGCGACCATCACGTTCCAGAACTACTTCCGCATGTACAAGAAGCTTTCGGGCATGACCGGTACGGCCGAAACTGAAGCGACGGAATTCATCAAGATTTACAACATGAACACCTGGGTCATCCCGACCAATAAGCCCTGCATCCGCAAGGACATGCAGGACATGGTGTACAAGAGCGAAGACGCGAAGTGGCGCGCTATCGTGGCCGACATCAAGGACCGCCACGCCAAGGGCCAGCCGCTCCTCGTGGGTACGGCTTCCATCGAAAAGTCCGAGCACCTGCACGGCCTCTTGGAAAAGGAAGGCATCCCGCACGAAGTCTTGAACGCGAAGAACCACAGCCGCGAAGCTGAAATCATCCAGTACGCGGG